>NZ_JAKRFW010000081.1:0-12608 GCF_022347905.1 Pseudoalteromonas sp. Of11M-6
CGTTGACTTAAACCCTATTCGAGCTAAATTAGCCCCAACACCTGAAACCTCTGACTTTACCAGTATCAAAAAGCGTATCGACCATGCAAGGCAAGGGAAGCAACCAAAAAGCCTATTACGGTTTGCAGGAAGCCCCCGAAATCATATACCAAAAGGGCTGCCTTTTGAACTCAAGTTTTATATAGAATTAGTTGAGCTTACCGGTCAAAGTATGCGCACCAACAAAAGCGGTGCCATCTTTGAGTCTCAACCTATTCTGTCTCGACTAAACATCGAACCTGATAATTGGATGAAGCTCACTACACAATTTTCTCGGGTATTCCACGGCGCGGTGGGTCGAGAGCAAGTACTCACAGCTTATTGTGGAACCCTTAAAAAACGACGGCGCACAAATCTAGCAAATTGTGCACGTTTGCTGGCTTAACCAAATAACGCCTTTAGCGATAACCCCTCAAGCTGTGCAAATTACAGCGCGCTTCTCGTGCGTGATACACTAGTTTTAGTGTCGAAAAATAAGCAAACACCAACAGCTACCTTATTTTAGAAGCGCTTTTGATACGAATAATGAACAACCTTGCACAATGCTAAGTCGAAACTGCCATAACCATCGTGAGTAAATAATCGTGGGTGTCAGTGCTGCTGTGTTATCAGTGCTGCTGTGTTTTAGTTTGAATACAAGTTCATTTCGATGTGGCAAACGCAGGGCAACCTAGGAAGCGCCCTCTTGGACTGGTTTTGTCAGCCGAAGCATCTACGACGGTTTATCTTAATGGAGTAAATATCGGCCACAATGACTCGCCAGCTGAGGAAGCAAAAAATGAAGTTGCCGGCCGCATGGATAAAAGCTTCTATTTACCCGATAGCCCCCTTATAAAACAACACAATACTCTAGTCATCGAGTTATCTTCGCATAACAGGCTATTACAGATTGATCCACCTATACAAAGGTTGCTTATCACCGATTATCAAACGCCCAAGGACTACCTTGCAAACCACTACCTACCAGTGTTTATCCCGTTTGGTATTTTAATTCTCGGTTTTATCTATTCATCTGTATTAGCCTTCCAAAGTAATAATACCAAACACAATCTATTCATCCCTATTGCATCGCTTTTCGCAGTTATCCAATTAATTGCTGAAGTATCGCGCGGATTGTTTGATTATAGTTACCCATACAATGGGATCAGGATGCTAACTATTCTTTGTTCAAGCTTAATAGTTTCATTCTTTTTATTGAGTTATGTATGTAAACGCTTTTTAACAAAAGGAAGAAAAACAGCCTTAACCGTTGGTTGCGTAACGACCCTCATATTTGTTTTGTTACTGGATCATTTGGAATCAAAAACACTTGTATCAGTACTGCTCCCTGTGGGAATAGGCACATTAATTACCGGATATGCTGCGATAAAGAAAGCCCGGAACGCGCTGCCACATAGTATTGCACTGTTTGCGTTTGTTCTATTGACTGCTAGTAGCCCAAACCAGTTTTTGGATATTTACTACTACTATTGCATTGCTTTGCTTTTCGTCTTCTTTTTTGCTCAACATGCTATCGATTATAAGAAAGAACAGGAAAAAAGCGGTTTGAGCAAGATCGGGCAGATCGATTACAGCGCATATTGGACGAACAGAAAGAACGGGAACAACCAACTAAAATAAAAATCAGCCATGCTGGAAAAACAGACTTTATATCTCGCGAAGAAATTTGTTTTTGTAAGGGGGCAAGAGATTATGTTGAGCTGGTTATTAATAATAGGGGAAGTGTATTGCACCACAACAGCTTGTCTGAACTCGAAAGTACACTTCCTGCCACTTTTTTACGGGTTCATCGCTCGTACATAGTGAATACCCTGTTCATAACATCATTATCCAGAAGCGCATCAGGAACTGGCATTTTACATTTATCAACAGGTGACGAAGTCCCTGTTAGTCGCAGGATCATGCCCAAAGTTCGCGATGCATTAGGTTAGACGGCTATCCAAATTAGACACTATTAGGCCCAAATGCCAGCATTGCAATTATTGTGTGACTTAGGAATATAGCCTCATCCTAAGCCACAGAAAACATGTGTGAGAGAGGAATAAAGTTTTATACTAATTACTACTCTCAAGTCCGAATCAAGCTACAACTGAATATTAAAGTATCATACTTGTTGTAACTCACTTCTGGACAAAAACAATTTGGAGCCAAAGGATATCTCTGTGCCACTTTGAGTCATTCGCTTATATATTTTGACCATTAAAAAAGCCAAAAAAATTGAAGTATGAACAATTTATCTAGAACAGCCGCTTAACTCATTTTTTCGAAAATATCTCTTGCAGCAACTCCATAACAAATTTATTATATAATAAATTTATTATGGAGTTACTCATGAAAGTTCTCTTCTTATGCACAGAAAATTCGGCTAGATCCATTATGGCAGAAGCGTTATTACAACATCATGGTAAAGGTGAGTACGAGGTTTACAGCGCTGGTACTGAGCCAAATCATGTTGATAACCGCACATTGTCAGCTATTGAACACTTTGGATTACGTACTGATGGTTTACGCTCAAAACACCTTGATGAAGTTAACAATACCCATTTCGACTTTGTTATTACGCTGTGCGATAAAGCAGCAAAAGAATGCGATAGCCGAGTTGACGGCACCAATTGCCTTGCTTGGGATTTTCCAGAGCCTCGTTCTCGTAAAGATGCCAACCCGTTTGAAAAGACGCTACAAGAGTTAAACGAGCGGATCAAAATGTTTTTGCTGATACAAGAAAAGCAAAAACCTGCGCCTATAACACCTACCACTTTATACAAAGCTCTGGCTGATGATATTCGCTTGAAAACGCTTTTAATTATTGCTGTTGAAGGTGAAGCATGTGTCTGTGAGTTGATGGCTGCATTGGATGAAGAGAGCCAACCGAAAGTTTCTCGTCATCTAGCACAGCTTAGAAAAACAGGGATCTTATCTGACAGAAAACATCAGCAATGGGTGTTTTATTCAATCAATCCAACACTGCCAGCGTGGATGAAGCAAACTATCATTTCAACGGTAGTGAATGAACCTATTTTTATTGAACAAGAGCTAGCCAGATTAAATGCAATGGGTGATCGCCCTACGCGTGTGGCAAGTTGCTGTAATTAAGGAATATAACTATGGGGATTTTTGAACGTTATTTATCTGTGTGGGTTGCGATATCAATTGTTGCTGGTGTGGTTCTGGGGATTGTTTATCCACCTCTTTTTGAAGCGATTGCAAAGCTTGAAGTTGCCCATGTCAACGTGGTTGTTGCGGTCTTCATTTGGGTGATGATCTATCCAATGATGGTGCAAGTAGACTTTTCGACCATCAAGGAAGTTGGCAAGAATCCACAAGGCTTAGTATTAACTTTGGTGATCAACTGGCTTATAAAACCGTTCTCGATGGCTGCATTAGGTTGGTTGTTCTTTGAAGGATTATTTGCCGATTTTGTGTCACCAAAAACTGCTCAAGAATACATCGCTGGTATGATTTTACTTGGCGTAGCACCTTGTACTGCAATGGTGTTTGTCTGGTCGCAATTAACAAAAGGTGACGCAAACTATACCTTGGTTCAGGTATCTGTGAACGATATCATCATGATTTTTGCATTCGCTCCCATTGCAGGGTTATTGCTTGGTGTAACAGATATTCATGTGCCTTGGGGTACCTTGTTTATCTCGGTTATTTTGTATGTATTACTGCCTTTAATCGCGGGAATCCTGACCAGAAAACACTTAAACAGTTCAGGTCGCGATGAAGCAGCTATCACAAGTTTGCTAGAGAAGTTCAAACCGTTTTCTGTTATCGGGTTACTAGCAACAGTAGTGCTGCTATTTGGCTTTCAGGCAAACACCATCATTGAGCAACCTCTTAATATCTTGTTAATCGCTATTCCGCTAATTCTTCAAACCTATGGTATTTTCATTGTTGCTTATTTTATCGCGGTCAGACTCAAGCTTAAGCACAACATTGCTGCACCTGCTTGTTTGATTGGTACATCTAACTTCTTTGAATTGGCAGTCGCTGTGGCGATCTCCCTATTCGGGTTACATTCAGGCGCTGCATTGGCAACTGTGGTTGGGGTTCTGGTTGAAGTTCCCATCATGCTGTCTCTCGTAGCGATTGTGAACAGAACAAGACATTGGTTTAACGAATAACATAGAGGGTTCTTATGCAAACTCATCCTTGCGACAAACTGGCACTTGATAATGGCGCGAGCTTTATATTTACGCCTTGCCCCGGAACCAAGGACGTTGATTTAACAACATCGGTCACGCAGTTGAAAGATGCTGGAGCACAAGCGGTTGTGACGCTGATGTACAATGCAGAAATTAAAAAGAATGAAGCCGAAGACCTTCCAAAAGTGTGTGATGCACAAGGTGTTAAATGGTTTCAGCTTCCTATTTCTGATGAAGATGGCCCAAACGAGGACTTCGCTAAAGCTTATGCATCTCAAATTAATGACATCTTATCAATACTGCGCAATCAAGGCACTATAGCAGTGCATTGCAAAGGTGGCTCTGGGCGCACTGGCTTAGTGATTGGAATACTCATGTATGAACTAGGTTACGACAAGGCAGACATTATTAAACAAGTACAGAAAATGCGCCCTAAAGCGCTTTCACACCCAGTACAACTTTCTTTTTTCAATGAGTTTCAAAAAGTAGGAGCTTAAAACATGGCAATTAAAATTGGTATTAACGGTTTTGGCCGCATGGGTCGTTTAACACTTAGAGCTGCTTTTGGTTGGCAAGACATTGAGTTTGTGCAAATCAATGATCCTGCTGGCAACGCTGAGACTTTGGCACATTTGCTAAAGTACGATTCTGTGCATGGTACTTGGTCATATGATGTATCTCATGATGACAATAACGTGATAATTGATGGTCAAGCCATTCGTGTAACGCAAAATAAAGCGATTAATGATACGGATTGGTCTGAATGTGATTTGGTCATTGAAGCATCAGGTAAAATGAAGAAAACTGAGTTGTTAAAAGCCTACTTAGACCAAGGTGTAAAAAAAGTCGTTGTCACAGCACCAGTAAAAGAAGAAGGTGTGCTCAATGTAGTTATGGGGGTTAATGACCATCGATATGATATTGAACAACACTCAATCGTAACGGCAGCGTCTTGCACCACAAACTGCTTAGCACCAGTGGTGAAAGTGTTACAGGATAAAATCGGCATCAAACATGGCTCGATGACGACTATCCACGATATTACCAATACTCAAACCATTTTAGATGCTCCGCACAAAGATTTACGCAGAGCGCGTGCCTGTGGCATGAGCTTAATCCCAACCACTACAGGTTCAGCAACAGCTATTACTCATATTTTCCCAGAGTTGAAAGGTAAGCTGAATGGTCATGCAGTACGTGTACCACTAGCAAACGCGTCCATTACAGACTGTGTATTTGAAGTTGAGCGTCCAACAACGGCAGCTGAAATTAATGCTTGGATGAAAGAAGCGGCTGAAGGCGAATTGAAAGGCATTCTTGGCTATGAAGAAAAGCCTCTAGTATCTATCGATTATAAAACCGACCCACGTTCTAGCATTGTTGATGCGTTATCAACAATGGTCGTTAACGGCACTCAGGTGAAGCTGTACACATGGTATGACAACGAGTGGGGCTATGCTAATAGAACAGCTGAGCTTGCTCGTAAAGTTGGTTTATCAATCAAAGGGTAATGTATCACTATGAAGCGCTTGGCATCATTATCAGACGATATTAAGCAATACCTTGTTGTCACAGGTAATTATTGGGCATTTACCTTAACTGATGGCGCACTACGCATGTTAGTAGTGCTTCATTTCCATGCGTTAGGTTATAGTCCGCTTAGCATTGCGATGTTGTTCTTGTTTTATGAAATCTTTGGCGTTGTCACTAATTTAGTTGGCGGCTTCTTAGGTGCTCGTTTAGGGTTAAATAAAACCATGAACATTGGTTTAGCCATTCAAATTATCGCCTTGCTGATGTTAGCCGTTCCGGCTGAATGGTTAACAGTCGTATATGTAATGATTGCACAAGCGCTTTCAGGCATTGCCAAAGACTTAAACAAAATGAGCGCGAAAAGCTCAATTAAGATGTTGGTTGCCGCAGGGCAAGAAGGCACATTATTTAAATGGGTCGCGGTATTAACAGGCTCTAAGAATGCTCTGAAAGGCGTTGGCTTTTTCTTAGGCGGCTTACTGTTAACTTTGCTTTCATTCAAAGGCGCAATGTTATTAATGGCTGGTGTTCTGGCACTTGTCTGGTGTTACAGCCTTTATGCCTTGAAGAACGACTTGGGGAAAGCTAAGAACAAGCCTAAGTTCACCGATATCTTTTCAAAGAGTCGCTCTATCAATATCTTATCAGCTGCACGACTCTTCTTGTTCGGTGCGCGAGATGTCTGGTTTGTGGTTGCGCTACCTGTGTTCTTGTCACAAGCCTTTGAGTGGGATCATTGGTCGGTAGGCAGTTTCTTGGCGCTTTGGGTTATTGGTTACGGTATTGTGCAATCAATGGCACCGAAGCTAATCAACTTCAAAGACAACGTTTCTCCTTCAACAGAAACTGTAAAATGGGCAAGCTTGTTGGCACTGGTGACATTAGGCATTGCCTTATCACTATATTTTAGCTGGGAAGTTAAAATGTTACTCATAGCAGGTTTAATGGTGTTTGGCATACTGTTCGCTGTCAACTCGTCACTGCACAGTTATTTGATTGTTAGCATGGCAGATGCCGATGGCGTTTCGTTAGATGTTGGCTTTTACTACATGGCGAATGCAATGGGGCGATTGTTCGGTACAGTGCTGTCAGGCTGGGTCTTCCAGCTCTACGGGTTAGCAGCTTGTTTGGCAATTTCGTTTGCGTTTATTAGTTTAGCGGCACTTATTTCTGCTAAGTTACCAGATACTTCAAAGAAAACGTAAATTGTTTTGGGGCATTTTCGATTTAGGAATGGCAGCGTATCGACTATGATCGCTGCCATTTTAGGATGATACTTTATTGTATGGGGTGAAACTTTATTGTTCACCCACATCTGAAGCGCTTGCGCGCCTTTTCTTACTCTACCGTTACACTCTTTGCGAGATTTCTCGGTTGGTCAACATCGGTGCCTTTGATCACGGCGACATAGTACGAAAGTAGCTGTAGTGGGATGGTGTAAACCACTGGGGCGATGATGTTTTCTACGTGGTTGACGTTCATTACTCGCATGGTGTCGTCTGAGGCAAAGTTTGAGTCTTTGTCTGCAAATACGTAGATGATACCGCCGCGTGCGCGTACTTCTTCAACGTTTGATTTGAGCTTTTCAAGCAGCTCGTTGTTTGGTGCAACGACGATGATAGGCATATCTGCGTCGATAAGCGCGAGCGGCCCGTGTTTTAGCTCGCCTGCCGCATAAGCTTCGGCGTGGATGTAGGAGATCTCTTTAAGCTTAAGTGCACCTTCCATTGCGATTGGGTATTGTGAACCACGACCTAAGAATAATGAGTGATGTTTGTCGGCAAATTCTTCTGCAAGAAGTTCAATACCATCGGCCATCGTTAGGGTTTCTTCAAGCTTGGTTGGCAGGGTTTTGATCGCGTTTACGATTGCGCTTTGATCACGGCCTTTTTCCTGCGCAATCGACGCAGTTAGCATCAATAAGCCAACTAATTGAGTTGTAAATGCTTTGGTTGATGCCACCCCAATTTCAGCACCGGCTTTGGTCATAAAGGCAAGATCTGACTCACGTACTAGCGATGAGCCAGGTACGTTACAGATGGTCATCGATGCCATATAGCCCTGCTCTTTGGCAAGACGCAATGCCGCAAGCGTGTCTGCGGTTTCGCCCGATTGTGAAATGGTTACCAGTAGGCTGTTTTCGTGAACGAATGAGTCGCGGTAGCGAAATTCTGAGGCGATTTCAACGTTACAGCTTACGCCTGCAAATTGCTCTAGCCAGTAGCGCGCCACCATGCCTGAATGGTAAGACGTACCACACGCGATGATCTGTACGTGTTTTACATCTTTAAAAATTTCGTTCGCTTTGTCGCCAAATGCATCGATACTAACGCGATCGTTATCTAAACGGCCTTCAAGTGTGTTACGTACAGCCATTGGCTGCTCGTAGATTTCTTTTAGCATGTAGTGGCGGTATTCGCCTTTGCCCGACGCATCTTGCGTGATGTTAGACTCAACCACTTCGCGCTCTACAGGATTGCCGTTAATGTCGAAGATTTCCACCGTTTCGCGAGTAATGCGTGCTACATCGCCTTCTTCTAGGAAGATAAAGCTGCGGGTTACAGGTAATAGCGCGAGTTGATCAGAGGCAATAAAGTTTTCACCAAGGCCAAGACCGATAACCAGTGGGCTGCCAGAGCGTGCCACAATGATTTCATCTTGATTGGCTTTATCAAATAATACCGTACCGTATGCACCTTCGAGCTGTTTTACCGCTGCTTGCACGGCAGCGAGTAATGTAGTGTGTTGCTGTCTGAGTTGATGGATCAGGTGCACCATCACTTCGGTGTCGGTGTCAGATAAAAACTCGTAGCCGTCTTCTTTTAATGCCGCGCGCAAGCCTTCGTGGTTTTCAATAATACCGTTGTGTACCAGCGCAATTTCGCTGTTAGAAATATGCGGGTGCGCGTTAGCTTCTGTTACGCCGCCGTGTGTTGCCCAGCGCGTGTGCGCGATACCGGTAGTACCTTTTACTTCGGCATTTTCAAGGGCTGACTCTAGGTTTACCACTTTACCTACGGCTTTCACGCTGTTGAGTGCGCCGCCTTCGCAAAGAGCGACACCTGCAGAGTCATAACCACGGTACTCAAGGCGTTTTAGGCCTTCGATAAGAATTTTGTTTACTGGACGCTCAGCAACAGCGCCTACGATTCCACACATAATCTCTCCATTATTTGCACGTTGTGTGTAGTTCAGCACAGACAAGTTGTATGCCACGCGCTTCGATCGCTTGGCGGAGGTCATCGGCCAAGTTGTTGTCGGTGATCAAAGTGGTGATCTGTGCCCAAGGTATTTCTAAATTTGGAATTTTACGGCCAATCTTGTCGGATTCGACCATCACAATCACTTCACGGGCTGACTTTGCCATCACACGGCTCAGCCCAATTAATTCGTTGAATGTGGTTGTGCCGCGCTCTACATCAATGCCATCGGCACCAATAAAAAGCTGATCAAAGTCATAGGATTGTAGTACTTGCTCTGCTACTTGCCCTTGAAAGGATTCTGAGTGCGGATCCCATGTCCCGCCGGTCATCAATAAGGTTGGCTCATTCTCCAGTGATAACAATCGATTAGCGATATTCATCGCATTGGTCATCACGACTAAGCCGCGCTTTTGTGCAAGCTCCGGAATTAGGGTTTCAGTGGTTCTTCCGCTATCGATAATGATGCGATTGTGATCTTTAATCAGCTCGGCGGCCGCTTTGGCAATGGCCGTTTTACGTACCGAGTCTTGCTCGTCTTTACCTGATGCGGTGATCTCTTTAGGAAGGGCTATCGCACCGCCATAGCGGCGTAGTAACAGGCCGCTTTTTTCTAGTGCCGTTAAATCCTTACGAATCGTAACTTCTGACGTTTCAAACTCAGCGGCGAGTGATTCTACGCTTACTTCACCGTATTCATTCACCCATGAAAGAATGGTATGTCTGCGCTGTTGAGTGTTTCGTTTAGTCATCAAATAAGTTTCGTTTCGAAATTTAAGGCGATTATAGTCGAAACTTCAAAACCTAAACAAGTTAAATTTTGCACTGAACAAATTTTAACTGGAAATATTACGAACATCAGGATACATTTCCGGATTGAGGTACTTAAAAGGATAATTAAATGAACAAAAACTTAATAACATCAATGCTTTGTTGTTCACTATTACTAGCAGGATGCGGCGGTTCAGGCGGTGACACTACACCAGTCAATCAAGATAGCGGCAAAAATGGAAATAATGGCAACACGGATTCAAATAACGGCAGCACAGATTCAAATAACAGCAACACAGACTCAAATAACGATAATACAGATTCTGGAACGGATACCACGACTAAGCCAGTCGCTAAAATTCAGGCAAGTGCCTTTGGGGAGACTGGCAACGTCATTCAGCTTAGCACTACGGGAAGTACGATCCCTGAAAATGCCGAAATAACATGGCAGTGGCAAGCCAAACCCCAAGGCAGTAACGCTCAGTTTTCTAACCCCAACGCTAAGCAAACGCACTTTACCGCTGACGTTGCAGGTATTTACATTCTAGGGCTAACAATCAAGTCAGGTAGTAACGAATCGACAACACAGTTTGAGATCCGTATAAAAGAAAAAACTACACCAAGTGTGAACACACCTCCTGTCGCCGACTTCACACTCACCAAACAGGCAATTGCCATCAACGAGCATCTACAGTTAGATGCGAGCAACAGCTCAGACTCAGACGGCGATAATCTCAGTTATAAATGGCAAGTTACTGCACCTGCTAATGTTGATGAATACACATTGGTAAGCCCTAACAATAACCTTGCCTCTTTCGCCTCTAAATTTGCGGGTGAATACACCATTACTTTAACCGTTTATGATGGTAAATCGTCACATAGCAAATCAGAAAAAGTCATCGTTATAGATAACCAGCCAGCTCTTAAAGCGGTTATTTCTGCGCCTTCAGAGGTTACATTAAGCTCAATGACTTTTGTTGAGCTGAAAAGCGATGGTAGTCAGTATCAAGGCGCTGTAACACCGCTTTGGAGTTTTGACAGCAAACCGAGCGGCAGCCAAGCCGCAATGGCAACACCAAATGGATTTCTCACCTCGCTTCAATTAGATAAGGCAGGGCAATATAAAATCCGCTTTAGCCTTAAAGACAGACAAGGTCGTTTAAGTGAGGCAACCCATACCTTAACGGCCAAATTAGGCGAAGCAAACAAACCGCTTGTATTCGTCGACGTGCCAGAGTCAACCAAAATCAATGAAGCCATCGAGCTTAGTGCCAAGCGAAGTAGAGATACAAGCGGAAGAACACTCTCCTTTAGTTGGACGTTTGAGCCATTTGAAGCCGGTTTGACCTATTCCGTTACGAATGAAGATACCGATACGGTGATTTTTACGCCTCACGGAGAGGGAAGTTACCGTTATTTTGTGGAGGTAAGTAACGGTGAGCTAAGCCAAACCGCCAGTGGCGTGATAAAGAGCCACCCTGAAAATTATGGGCCCACAGCGTCTATGAGTCCACAAATGTCTACAGCTACGGAAGGGGAAACCAAAGCCTTTGTGGTATCCGCAGAAGATAAAGACGGCGATCCGCTCACTTATCGCTGGTCACTTGAAACGAAGCCTGAGAATAGCACTGCAGTGGTCAACAATGCTGATAATCGCGCGTCTCTTACCTTCGATGAAGCTGGTAACTATGTGCTGAAATGCATCGTGTCTGATGGCAAGGTTGAACTAGTCGTCGCGGCATTCATCAAAGTAAGTGCAGTTCAAAATAGCGCTCCAGTAATTACGGCGCTGGACTATCAAGGAGTACTGAAAACAGATGCAGCGCTTTGGATAACTCCAACGGTTATGGATAGCGACAGCAATGCAGGCAATTTGACCTATTTTTGGAAGGTGGTTGCTCCATCAGGCGAAGTGATTGACAGTACCACAGCTCATGACTCGAACCTACAATTCACTCCTATAGCATCAGGCGACTATCAGGTAAGTTTAAGTGTTGTAGATGAAAAGTCCGCTTCCGTTGCAACTAAAACGATAACACTTTCAGTAGAATAAGAGATCTCTACTCGTTGACTTTTAAGGCTTAAGCGCTCACTTGTGGGCGCTTAAGCCTTTTTGTTTAAACGGTTATGTCGGATGGAGCTAAGTGACGGATCTCCATATTGCTGATATGTGTTCCCGAAGAGTCCTCTGGACCAATTTCATCATAGGCGGACTCAACTCTGAGGTAGGCTTGAGTTGCGCCGAGTTCCGCCAGCTTTGTCTCGGCCTCTCGCAGCGAGTTAAACGGCGTTAGTTTACCTTCGGCATGCATTAAGATATGCAAGTTCCCATCACTATCTTGACCACCCGCAAGATAGTGATTTGAATCCGCGTAGCTAAGCACGATGGCATGGAGTTCTTTATTAGCGATTTTTTCTTTGAGTGTGGCAGCAAGCATAATGCTCTCCTCGTTTAACCGATTAATAATTAAACGGCACATGTGCGTGTTTGGTTCACCTTGATAGTCATGAATGTTTTGTCGCAAACCTGTTGTCGTGATAAATCACGACCTACCATCCATCACGTAGGTCGAGGTGTACCTCGATAGATTTAATCGAAGGACTTATCTTTAAAACTTATCTCTCAATTGCAAGGCATGCACATGAGCTGGAATAACCTGAGAAAAGGCAGGATATCAATCCCGTACGCAGAATACTTCATTACGTTTAACTGCCATAAACGCACGCTCTATTTTACGGATTATCGGCTGGCACGATTGTTTTGCCAATCTATCTCACATAATGAAAAAAGTTTGAGTGCCGCTGGCAAACATGGGTGTTATACCAGTTGTATTAAGTAAATGATCTATCTTGAAGCGGGGAAATAGCTTTAGTAGCAAGGCAAAAATTTTGCTATTTAGTTGTTCTAAATGAGAAA
>NZ_JAKRFW010000082.1:0-12373 GCF_022347905.1 Pseudoalteromonas sp. Of11M-6
GGCGCGAATACATTGGCCTGTGAGTTCAACCAACTCAATATAGGATTTGAGCTCAAAGGGCAGTCCTTTTGGCATATGTTTTCGTGGGCTGCCAGCAAAACGTAGTAGGCTTTTTGGTTGTTTGCCCAGCTTAGCGTGGTCGATGCGTTTTTTGATGCTGGTGTAGTCTGAGGTTTCAGGTGTTGCGGTAATTTGGGCTCTAATTGGGTTTAGGTCTACATATGCGAGACAAGCAGCCAATGCAGCCTCGTCCAGTAATGCTTGGGATTTGAATCGTCCTTCCCAGAATCGGCCTGTACAATTATCTTCTTTATTTGCTCGGCGGGCGATGTCTTCGTTGAGTACTCGCATGAACCAGCTAATATCGACTAGCCTTTCTCTGTACTTATCAACCAGCTCATCGAGTATCAATTGCTCCGACTCACTCAGTGGCTCATCTTCAATAAACTTTTGGCTTATCCAATTGCCTTTAAACAACTTATGCCATCGTATCACAGTCGCTTTATCCGACAGGCGCTTAGCCTTTTTATCATCAACATATAAAACAATGTGAGTGTGATTACTCATCACGGCATAAGCACAAATATCAATACAAAACACAGACCCCAACATCAGGAGCTTTTCTTCAACCCAATCTCGGCGGTGTTCGTATGATTTGCCAGTAAATTTATCTTTACCGCACAGAAACGCACGCCTTACGCAACGGGAGATACAGTGGTAGTATTTGGTGTCGGTTAAACTGATTTGTTTTTTACGGGCAGTTGCCATAGTTTGGTTTCCTCAATCCTTTGAGTGCAAAACTAAAGCTTAGGCGGTATCTTTGGAAGGTGCAAACTTAGTGGTAGGTGTCAGCGTTTTAGTAAACGCGGCAGTAGATTCGGTGTCACGGAGATATAAAATTAGTAAACTAATCACAAAAGAACACAAGCTACTTCTGGTTTTGAGTATATCAATGCTTCTTGCAATTTTTGTAGTTAAATGGGCAAATGAAGATAGTCCAGTTTATAGACCCCTAATTCAAGATATGCGTTTGGTTGACTCAGTTAAAATCTCAGATGTATTGGATCAAGAGCGTATTCGCTACTATGCCGATGTTAAAAACCATATGCTTTACGTCAACCAAGAACAATCAGAATTAGCCCGTGTCTCTCTTGCTAAAATTGGCTTTGTCATTGAGTACCCAGAAATTACTAAAAACAATGATCTGAATAAAGCTTATGATGAATTCATCAAGCAAAAGAGGCTAGAGAAAGAAACAGGAAAAATCTGGCAAAGACCATGGTTCTTTAAATTAGTTAAATTGATTATGGGAGCACTCGTAATTATTGTTCTAATTCTTGCTATTGTTCGCCCAGCCCTTGCGGCAATAATTTATGATGAAGGTAAAAAGTAGCTATAACAAGCTGTTTAACAAAGACAAAATACAGCTGGCTTTTGCTTAATTCTAGAAAACTATATTTTGTCGATTAACACAGCGTTACCGAGAGTCAGCTTTCATAAAGCAAGAATTGTTGATGTTCAGGTAACCGAACGACTCTTGCAGGCACAGAGCCACCAGTTGTCCAGAAACAAGTTACAGATTCACCATAATCGGTTTGATATATGTGAAATGAGGTGCTGTGCAGTCACAGCCCAAAAAATAGCAGGCCAGCATCACTATAAACATCACTGCGAAGAAACCAAATACCTCCGCAAGGTTTTTTAAGAAAGTAAGAATTCATAAAAAAAGCCAGTCAGAAATACTGGCTGGCCTTTTATTAATCTAACGAAAGCTAGGTTAGGTTTTTACAACCAAGTCTATTCCCACTCGATTGTCGCTGGCGGCTTACCTGATACATCGTAAACCACGCGAGAAATACCATCAATTTCGTTGATGATACGGTTTGAAACGTGGCCTAGTAGCTCGTATGGTAAGTGTGACCAACGTGCCGTCATAAAGTCGATAGTTTCAACACAACGTAGTGAGATCACCCAATCGTATTTACGTGCATCGCCCATCACGCCAACAGAGCGTACCGGCAGGAACACGGCGAATGCCTGAGATACTTTGTGGTATAGGTCCGCTTTATGTAGCTCTTCAATGAAGATAGCGTCAGCACGGCGCAGTAAGTCACAGTATTCTTTCTTGATTTCGCCAAGCACACGAACACCAAGACCTGGACCTGGGAACGGGTGACGATAAAGCATGTCATACGGTAATCCAAGCTCTAGACCAATCTTGCGAACTTCATCTTTAAATAGTTCACGTAGTGGCTCAACCAGACCTAGCTCCATATCTTCAGGTAATCCACCCACGTTGTGGTGAGATTTGATCACATGTGCTTTACCGGTTTTAGATGCTGCCGATTCGATAACATCAGGGTAAATTGTACCTTGTGCTAACCATTTTGCATTCACGCGCTGGCTGGCTTGCTCATCGAATACTTCAATAAAGGTGTGACCAATTGCTTTACGTTTGTCTTCAGGGTCATTTAAACCGTTAAGCGCATTAAGGAAACGATCTTCAGCTTCTACCTTGATGATGTTCAGACCAAACTTATCACCGAACATATCCATTACTTGCTGGCCTTCATTCAAGCGTAGTAGGCCATTATCAACAAATACACAGGTTAGTTTGTCGCCAATCGCACGGTGAATAAGCATTGCAACCACTGACGAATCAACACCACCAGATAGGCCAAGGATAACTTCGTCATCCCCTACTTTCTCTTTGATACGCTCAATTGCATCTTCAATGATTTGCTCAGGCGTCCATAGTTTTTCACACCCACAGATATCAATTGCAAAACGCTCTAGTAAACGCAAACCTTGCTGAGTATGCGTTACTTCTGGGTGAAACTGTACACCGTAGAAGCGCTTTTCTTCCCAAGACATTGCCGCATGAGGACAAGTATCCGTTCTCGCTGAAGTTTTGAATGTATCTGGAATTTTAGCAACTTTATCGCCATGGCTCATCCACACGTCTAGGTAACCAGCACCATCTTCGATGTGATCTTCAATCGCTTCAAATAGCTTACAGTCGCCTACTTTCTCTACTTTTGCGTAGCCGAATTCTTTTTTATCTGAGCTATGTACCTGACCACCAAGCTGCATTGCCATCGTCTGCATACCATAACAGATACCCAGTACAGGCACGCCTGCTTCGAATACATAATCTGGTGCTTTTGGGCTACCTTCAAGCGTCGTTGACTCTGGGCCACCTGATAGAATGATACCTTGAGGGTTGAACTCACGGATTTGCTCTTCTGTCACATCCCAAGCCCAAAGTTCACAGTAAACACCAATTTCACGTACACGACGTGCAATTAGCTGAGTGTATTGCGAACCAAAGTCTAAGATCAAAATTCGGGAATCGTGGATATCTTTGCTCATTGATAATCTCGTTAGTTAGGAACTAAACAGGATAAAGCCGCATTGCGCCTCTATCAAAAGTAATAAGGGCTAGCAACTTGCTAGCCCAGAAACACGCCTTGAGGCTTAACCCATGCGGTAGTTAGGCGCCTCTTTGGTGATCTGCACGTCATGTACGTGAGACTCACCCATACCCGCAGAAGTCACACGAACAAACTGCGGCTTAGTATTTAATTCAGTGATGGTTGCACAACCTGTTAGACCCATTGCACTGCGAATACCACCGATTTGCTGATGGATAATCGTTGCGATTGGTCCTTTGTATGCTACGCGACCTTCGATACCTTCAGGTACTAGTTTGTCAGCAGCATCGCTCTTCTGGAAGTAACGGTCAGACGAACCTTCTTTTTGATTCATCGCACCAAGAGAACCCATACCACGGTAAGACTTGTAGTAACGGCCTTGGTATAGTTCAACTTCACCAGGAGACTCTTCAGTACCCGCTAGCATAGACCCCACCATTACACATGCAGCACCAGCAACTAGCGCTTTTACGATATCACCAGAGAAACGGATACCACCGTCAGCAATCACTGGAATATCACGACCTTTTAGGCCTTCTACTGCATCTGAAATCGCAGTAATTTGTGGTACACCACAACCAGTCACGATACGAGTAGTACAGATAGAGCCTGGGCCAATACCCACTTTAACGGCATCTGCACCAGCATCAGCCAATGCAATTGCACCTTCTGAAGTTGCGACGTTACCTGCAACAATTTGTAGCTCTGGATAAGTTTCGCGCGTGGCTTTAACGCGGTCAATAACACCTTGAGAATGGCCGTGAGAAGTATCGATTAGTAGTACATCAACACCCGCTTCAACCAAAGCAGCAATACGCTCATCAGTGCCAGCACCAACACCAACAGCAGCACCAACACGAAGACGGCCTTGCTCATCTTTACACGCGTTTGGTTTATCTTGCGCTTTTTGGTAATCCTTAACGGTGATCATGCCTTTTAGTGCAAATGCGTCATCAACCACTAAGATTTTTTCGATACGGTGTTCGTGCATGAGGCCAAGGATCTCTTCACGAGATGCGCCTTCTTTTACTGTCACTAAGTCATCTTTCTTAGTCATGACCGTTGAAACTGCTTTTTCTAGCTTAGTTTCGAAACGCATATCACGGCTAGTCACGATGCCTTCAAGTTGGTTGTTTGCACCAACAACCGGGAAACCTGAAAACCCTTTGTCCTGTGCAAGCTCCATTGCTTCTGCAATCGTAAGATCAGAAGTAACCGTCACAGGGAAAGAGATAATACCCGCTTCATACGTCTTAACTTTACGCACGTTGCGAGCTTGCTCTTCGATAGTCATGTTTTTGTGGATAAAACCAATACCACCTTCTTGTGCCAGAGCGATCGCTAAGCGCGCTTCTGTCACTGTATCCATTGAAGCGGAAACAAGCGGTAAGTTTAATTCAATCCCACGTGTCAAACGCGTTTTCAGGTTTGCGGTGTGAGGAAGAACAGTTGAATGAGCTGGTACTAAAAGTACGTCGTCAAAGGTAAGGGCTTCTTTTGCAATTCTTAGCATGTTCGCGGCTTCTCTCAAGTGAACTGAGTATAAGGAATTGCGTGCGAATTTTATCAGCGTTCCTTATGGGAGTAAATAAAATTTAGCAAAAAATGTGATAAAGTGACTGTGAATTTTTTATGGAGGCCAACATGGGATACCCCAATAATAACAAAACCTATTCTGTATCAAGACTTAACAGAGAAATACGCGCGCTCTTAGAACAAGGTTTTGCCTCTGTACAACTCACCGGAGAAATTTCAAACTTTGTTGCTCCGGCCTCAGGGCATTGGTATTTTTCTCTAAAAGATGACAAAGCACAGATAAAAGCGGCCATGTGGCGAGGTAATAATCGATACTGTAACCACCGCCCAGCCAACGGTCAGCAGGTAATGGTACAAGCTAGAGTGTCAGTGTATGAACCGCGAGGCGACTATCAATTGATAGTCGAGCAAATGGCCCCAGCTGGTGAAGGCTTGCTCAAGCAACAGTTTGACGCCCTTAAAATGCAACTAGCCGCAGAAGGCCTATTTTCGGCTAGTCACAAAAAGTCTTTGCCAAGTGTCATTAATCGCGTAGGGGTCGTCACTTCAGCGACAGGCGCTGCCATCAAGGATATTTTGACTGTACTCAAACGTCGCGCCCCACAGTTACAAGTTGTAATTTACCCAGCTCTAGTGCAAGGCGATGAAGCCAAGCAGCAGATTTGCAAACAAATCGCTCAGGCGAATGCTAGACGCGAGGTAGACGTATTGATCGTTGGCAGAGGTGGCGGCTCATTAGAAGACTTATGGAGCTTTAACGAGGAGCCCGTCGCAAGGGCCATTTTTGCCAGCTCAATTCCGGTGATAAGCGCAGTAGGCCACGAAATAGATACTACCATTTCTGACTATGTTGCAGATGTCAGAGCGCCAACCCCATCGGCGGCCGCAGAGCTAGTGAGCCCAGACTCAGAAGCGCTAAAATTGCGTACTTCGCAGTTACTACAATATCTCAATCAGGCTTTTAAGCGTCGGCTTGAAGGTGCATCACAGCGTTTAGCAAACTTTGAAGCCCGACTGCAAATACAACACCCTAAGAATCAACTTATGCAGCAAACACAGCGAGTTGATGAGTTAGAGCAGCGATTAATTCGTGCTCAAGCCTATCACTTACGTCAAAAGCAATCGCAATTTCATTTGCTGCAACATAGATTTGATCGATTACATCCAGAGCAAAGGATCGCTCAGTTCAAGCAATTGGTCGCACAACTCAGTGATAAGTTGCAGTATGCAATGGAGCAAAAGCTTAATACACAAAGACATCAACTCGCGGTATCAAGCGCAAAACTAGACAGTGTCAGCCCACTGGCGGTATTAGCTCGGGGCTATAGTATTGCCAAGCAGGAAGATAACGTGATTAAGTCAGTGGCGGATGTCGACCCAGAAAAGCCGATAATTACGCAACTGGCTGATGGGGAGGTGGTGTCTATGGTCAAAGCAACCCAGTAAGCGGACATAAAAATGGGGAAGTGATTTCCCCATTTTTAATCTAATAACCTACAACATCGCAGAAGTGATAGACTCATTTTCGAGCCTATCATCGTCTTCTAGGAAGTTTTGGTTCATACTCTCTGCAGGACATGGGCATGATGGCTTACCAACCACCTTAGCAGGGATCCCCACTACCGTAGTGTGCGGTGCTACAGGGCTGAGTACAACAGAACCAGCCCCAATTCGAGCGCCCTCTCCTACTTCAATGTTGCCAAGTACTTTGGCACCAGCACCAATCAATACACCGGCGCGGATTTTCGGGTGACGGTCACCCTGCTCGTTACCCGTACCACCAAGTGTGACTGATTGCAGAATAGAAACATTATCTTCAATAACCGCGGTTTCACCAATGACTATACCAGTCGCATGGTCAAACATAATACCATGACCGACTTTACAAGCAGGATGGATGTCAACACCGAATACTTCAGAGGTTCTGCTCTGTATAAAGCGAGCCAGCTCTTTTCTGTCTTGACGCCATAAGCAGTATGCCAATCGATGTGCTTGGATTGCATGAAAACCTTTCAGATTTAAAATTACGTTGAGATAACTATCGGCAGCTGGGTCACGATCTTTAACAGCTTTTATATCATGTGCAACATGAGTCAGCATAGTATCGCAGTGCACAAAGGCCTGATCGAACAACTCGCGGATTGTAAATGCTGACACCACGGCATCCGCCAACTTATTTGCAACGATAAAGCTTAATGCAGAACCAAGACACTCGTGATTTAAAATACTCGAGTAAACGTGACTAGCAAGCAATGGTTCGCGAGCAACCAACTCATTGGCTTCTTCGCGTAACTTATTCCAAATCTCATGTCTCATGTGACGAACTTCCGATAATACTGATACTTCTCATAGTGTAACGCTTAGAGTCATTGAGTGTCATGTATTATAAAAAATCAGGCTTCAAACACTTGGTTATATCTAATAACCAACCAACATATTTTAGCCTGGTTTTAAATACCCTCAGCTGGACCAAAGATTCTTACAATTTAGCACTGTCGAACTGAGTAGATCTTCGTATAATAACGCCCCATTGAATACTACCAACGCGGGATCGCTAATATGTCGATAAAGATCAAGACAACGGATACCAACAAACCAAATGGCACAGGGCTTGCGCGGATAATCAAAGCAACGCATTGCTCGGCGAAAGGAATGAAAGCGGCTTATAAAGAAGAGTCGGCATTTAGACAAGAAACGTGGTTACTGGTGGCAAGTCTTCCTTTATCAATCATAGTGGCGCAAAGTATTGCTCAGTGGGCCTTATTGGTCGGTAGTGTACTGTTGATATTAGTCATAGAACTTATCAACTCGGCAATCGAAGCGCTGACAGATAGAGTGAGTACCGAGCATCACTTACTATCTGGTCGTGCAAAAGATATGGCATCAGCGGCCGTTACGCTGACATTATTAATTAGCTCGTTAATTTGGATAGCTGCCGCAGTGGAGTGGTTCAACACCATAACCTAAAATTACGCGTGGTTTTGACACAAAAAAATGGCGGCTAAATTTTTAGCCGCCATTTTTTATAAGCTGAATAATCGTTATTCAAACACTTTTTCTACATCCAACGTTTTAATATTCTTACTTGGAATATTTAGCGGGTATGTAGCAATTTCAGCATCTTCTGCCAGCAATACATCAGGCTTTTTCGTGTTATAAGTCATAGGAGATGGCTGCTCAGCACTTAGGCGCTTCGCCATGTCTTTTGCATCACCAGTGATAAACACATAGTGAATATCTTCGGTCTGCAAGTTCTCTTTGATAACTCGATTGATATCTTCAACAGACAGCGACGCTAGCTGCTTTGTCACATAGGCAACAAACTCATCGGTGCTGTAGAACTGGCTATCAAGTGCATAACCTAGCTGTCTATCTTGGCTCGCCACCATTTGCGGCACAAAGTTGATTAAGAAGTTACGTGTTGCTTCAAAGTCTGCTTGGCTCATCCCTTCTTTGATCAGCTTATCGAGTTCAAACAATGCAGTACGCGTTGCAAAATGGGCGTCGTTATTAGAACGAAGTGGGCGTAACCACACTTGGAAAATTTGCTCACTACGACCTAAGTTTGCATCCGGCTTAGTTTGGAACATACCACGAGGGAAGTATTCGATGTATGCATAATCACCATAGTTCATACCACGTACCTGACGGATACGCTGGTACAAGTGGCTGTTTGAACTGCGATGCTCACCAAAGTATGAACGCACTAACCAAAGCGCAGCCCAGTCTTTGCTGCTACGAACCGTGTCGATTGGGAAACCAAAAGAGACCGCTGTTGATTTTGCATTCTTTTCTACGATGGTTGCGTGATGACCAGATAGTTTAGGGGCATCTGGCACTTGTAAACGCGCTTCTTCGCCTTTAGGTAAAGCCGCAAGATCGTTAAACATCGCTTCTTTTAGCTGTTTATCGAGTGCACCTGTGATACCCACGTTAAGTTTAGCTTGAGTAAATTGCTGAGCGTAAAAAACCTTAACGTCATCCAGTGTGATTGCTTCTAAGTCTGATAAATCACCAAAGTTATAGCTTTCGTATGGGTGGCCTTTGTACAGCTCGTGATAAAGCACTTCTTTACCTAGTTCTTCATCATTTGACGCTTTCAAACCAGCCTTAATGCCGTCGATGAGCTCTTTTTTCAGACGTTTAAAATCATCTTCTCTGAACCCTGGGCTCAAAAGCTGCTGACTCACAATGCCATACCATTGATCTGCATTATCTTTATGAATACGACCACGTAAAGAAATCATTTCTTTATCGATTTGATAACCGAAGCTACCAGCAATAGGATACAGCGCCTTTTGAATTTCTTTGTATGATTGCGACTCACTTCCGCCTTTGGCAATCATAGCCGCAGTAAGCGCAGCAAGACCTTTTTTACCTGCAGGATCTGCGGCAGCACCTGTGTAAAAAAGAAAGTTCACATCCACCAGCGGTGAATTATTGGTCTTGTCTAATACGTTGAAATGACGCGTTACTGGCTTGTCCATTTTTGCTACTAACTTGTCTAAGTTAACTTCCTTATCAAAACCAGGCACAGACTCAAGTGCAGACATAGTCACCGTTGTGCGGCTGCTGTCCACAAAGTATTTATTGGCAATATCACGAATGTCTTTCGCAGTGACTTTATCTGCACTTGCATAAAGCGCATTCACCACTTCAGGGTCACGCTCAAAATGCATGTAGCTTGCGAGTGTCGAAGCAATAGATTGTGATGAGTCAAGGCCGTTAATAAAGCTGTACTTTAGGTTTGATTTAAGTGCAGCAAGTTTATTTTCATCTACCAGCTCTGTGCGTGCTTTTGCGTAAGTGTTATTGATTGCATCACGCACTGTCGCCAGATCTTTTTCATCTTCAACTTTAACGAAAACATGCAGAAGACCAGGGTCTTTGGTTTCAGGGTTGTAGGTAAACATTTGGCTTGCAAGCTGTTTGTCTACCACCAGCTCTTGATATAACTCAGAGTTTTGAGAGAAGTATAACTGCGAGATCAAATCAAGCGCAGCTCGATCTTTTTTCTTCGGCTCCCATGCAGTGCCTTTATATGAAACAAGCAACCAGTGACCTGGTAAGCCATCATATTTTTCATGGACGTAACGTGCTTTCTCTTGTTTAGGCTCAACTGGAATATCAGCTTGATAATCACCCTTTTTCCAATTACCCCAGTGCTTTTTCACCATAGCCATGGTTTCTTTTGGATCTACGTCACCCACAATGACAAGCGATACGTATTCTGGCTTGTAAAAACGTTCAAAGAAGGTTTTACCATAGGCCATTTGATCTGGCATTGCTTCGATGTCTTCAAAAAAGCCCATCGTTGTGTGTTTATAGGTATGTTTATCAAATGCTTCTTTTCTTACCGCAGAAAGCAGTTTTCGAACTGGGCTGGCATTATTTTTAAGGTATTCACCTTTCACGGTTAGTGCTTCAGTACGAAACTGTTCTTCACTGTAAGTCAGGTTCTGAAAGATATCCGCTTCGATTTCTAATACTTTATCTAAATGCTGCTTCGAGAAATTTAGGTGATAGTTCGTGTAGTCATTGGTGGTGTAGGCGCGATTATCAACACCTGAATTTTTTAGAATGTCTGAATAAACATCTTGTGGATACTTTTCTGAGCCTTTGAACATCATATGCTCAAAGAAGTGAGCGAAGCCGGTTTTACCCGCTTCGACTTCATTACGCGAGCCAACAGAAACCGGGATCTGTAGCGATACCACATCAGGATAGTTAGTTTTAACTACCATGACGCGAAGGCCATTTTCTAGCTCTTCCAAAACATAATCTTGGGCGAATACTTTATTGGATTGGGCAGCTTGAGTACTTTCAGCTGACTGTTGGGCTTGGTCTGAATTCGTCGCTGCGCAGCCACTAAGCGCTAAGCTTACGGCAAAGCTGGTTGCTAGTAATTTGAATTTCATGAATTTGGTCCTAATCATATTTTTTATTCTAAGTAAGTCGTGTTCACTTACGTTAGTAAACCTCCTGATTATGCCCCAAAGCCATACTAATTCGCTAATTTCCAAGGTGATTTACCATCCTAATGTGTAAACAAATATGAAATTTTGGTTTGAGCACTTGAGATAAATTCATAATTATTGAAATTCTTTCATTAAAAAAATCTATCTAGACGTCTAAATGGCTGCTATATTAGTAAAGAGATACAGAAATGCTTTTGTGGAATGAGGATTATGGCTTTAACGCTTCAAGAGAAAATCATTGACCCTAACCAAGGGGTATATTTAATTGGTACCACACCACCTAAGATTGGCACCGACCCAGAGCAGCTAAAATCAATTGCCGCTAAGCTTTTGGGCCGTTTACATGAGATTGAATACGACGGCGTGATCATCTATGACATTCAAGATGAAAGCAGCCGTACTCAAGTACCACGTCCATTTCCTTTTAAGCACACCGTTGATCCGTGTGAATATAGTCAGTTGATCCGCGAATTATCACACCTTGATGTAATTACGTATAAAAGTGTGGCACAGCGCGATAGTGAAGCTTTTGGCGATTGGTTAAGCAGCACAAAACAGCAATATGGGTTAAACAATCTAGTATTAGTGGGCAGTCCGTCTTCACAAGGCGATATTAAGTTGCCGCTTTCTGAAGCCTATAAGGTATTGAAGCATCATCAAGATGACTTTTTCTTAGGTGGTGTAACTATCGCAGAGCGCCACGCCAGTAAGCGTAATGAACACGAAAGGTTAATTGATAAAACAGAGCAAGGCTGCCAATTCTTTGTTTCCCAAGCAGTGTATGACGCTCAAGCAACCATAGATCTTATTACGAGCTATGCTCGCACCTGTAAACAGCAAGGGCAAACACCAAAACGCATTATTCTTACCTTTACTCCATGTGGTGGAGAAAAGACCTTGCAGTTTATGGAGTGGCTGGGGATCTCAGTACCAGAAGCAACCAAATGGCGCATGTTAGATTCAGAAAACACACTAAGTGAGTCAATTCGTATTTGTAGAGAGAATCTAGATCAAATCTTAAAAAGCTGCTCACACCTAGATATTTCTCTTGGCTTAAATATTGAGAGCTTAACAAACCGAAAAGAAGAAATTGACGCGTCGATAAACCTTTATCGACTGTTGAAGGCGACCATGGAATTATGCCTTGCGGAAAAGCAAATTGCTTAATGCAGTCTAGGGCCTGTTGATCTTCCAAGTTTGTTTTTGCAGCAGTTTGATTGGTATTTATACAAGGCAGAGCCTGCGTAGCATAGTCATTCTATGTAAGTCTGGCGATAAAGACTTTGTGCTCCTGCAAAGTCACCTTACCCCACATCCTTGTGGGGCAACACAGTAGAAATGCCA
Organism: Pseudoalteromonas sp. Of11M-6; assembly: GCF_022347905.1. NCBI lineage: Bacteria > Pseudomonadati > Pseudomonadota > Gammaproteobacteria > Alteromonadales > Pseudoalteromonadaceae > Pseudoalteromonas > Pseudoalteromonas sp. Of11M-6. The sequence goes on from NZ_JAKRFW010000082.1 coordinate 12,293, forward strand.
ATCAAGCGCTGCCCTTTGGGTTCACCTGAGTGCGCTTTGTTCATTGTTGCTCAACTTTTGCCTAGATTACTAGGCGGCAAG
>NZ_JAKRFW010000083.1:0-12086 GCF_022347905.1 Pseudoalteromonas sp. Of11M-6
CTCAACTTTTGCCTAGATTACTAGGCGGCAAGTCGAGCGTCGCGACCAAAACACACTCAGAAGAACAAAAATCAAACAGCAAAGGTCAACAGGCCCTAGAAACGAAAGGTTATTTGTTTTTGTCGTGGATAGCGTCAAGCCTAGCCAGTAGACTTGAGGTATCAAAACGGTTGCCGCCAAGCGCTTGAACATCCGCATAATATTGATCCACTAAAGCTGTAAGCGCCAAATTTGCGCCGTTACTTCTTGACTCGTCTAGTGCAATGCCTAAATCTTTTCTCATCCAATCGACTGCAAAACCAAAGTCATATTCGCCTGCCAACATGGTTTTATAACGATTCTCCATTTGCCAAGAGCCAGCTGCACCCTTAGCAATCGTTTCAATTACCTTTTCACCATCAAGACCCGCCTTTTTAGCAAAGTGTAAGCCTTCTGCGAGCCCCTGTACCACACCTGCGATACAAATCTGATTGACCATTTTACAAAGCTGCCCAGCACCCACTTCTCCAATTAATTGGCTAAAGCGAGCAAACGCGGCCATGATTGGTTGTGCTTTTTCAAACGTACTTTCGCCTCCTCCAACCATCACCGTTAACACGCCATTTTCTGCACCAGCCTGACCACCAGATACAGGGGCATCTAAGAATTCAACTTGTAATTTTCTGGCTTCTTGCGCTATTTCACGGGCAACTTTTGCAGATGTTGTCGTATGGTCAACTATCACCGCTCCCGGCTTTACCCCCGCTAACACACCACTCTCGCCATATACGACTGAGCGTAAATCGTCATCATTGCCAACACACATAAACACAAAATCACAGTCAGTCGCTGCATCTTTAGGTGTAACTGCAAAGTTGCCAGCATACTCAGCGGCCCATTTTTCGGCTTTGCTGGTGGTACGATTGTATACCGTGACTTGGTAACCCGCCTTTTGCAAATGCCCAGCCATTGGATACCCCATGACGCCTAATCCTATAAATGCGACTTTCACTGACATATTTCTGTCCTATTTCGTTGTTATCTTAATAAGAATGGAGTTTTTATACCCGACCACCTCTGTCATAGCAAATGAAAAAACCGCTTTGATACCGAATAACATGAATAAATCACACGGAGCCTGAAAGGATGGAGAATATTTATCGTTTTAGTGCACAGCTTATTGATGGCCAAGTTTTGCCATTACAGTCCTTAGCGGGAAGACCGCTATTGATCGTTAACATTGCGAGCAAATGTAGCTTTGCTCCGCAACTGTCTGCACTTGAAAAGCTATACAGCAAATACAAACCTTTTGGATTTGAGGTATTGGCCTTTCCTTGTAATCAGTTCGGTCGCAATGAACCACTTGAAGATGAAATGCTTAAAGAGTTTTACAATACACATTTCAATTTAAGCTTTAAGATCTGTACTAAAACACAAGTCAACGGACCTGATGCACATCCATTATTTAGCTATTTAAAATCTCACACCCGTGGTATCGCGCAAAACCGCGCAATTAAATGGAATTTTACCAAGTTTCTAATAAACTCTGAAGGCATGCTAGTATCAAGATATGCCCCAAGAACAAAACCAGAAACGCTTAAGTCAGTGATAGAGAGCCACATTAATCATGAGAATCGCCCTATTCAGTTCGCAAAACTATGAAGTGCCGTTTTTTGAGCAAGCCGTAAATACCTCCTCAGAACTTGAAATAAGTTTTATTAGTGAGTCACTCAATGAAAAAACGGTTTCGCTGTGTCAGCACTATGACGCGGTTTGTGTATTTGTAAACGATACTGTAAATGCACAAGTGATTGATAAACTGGCTGACTATGGCGTTAAAACCATCGCCCTACGCTGCGCAGGTTTCAATAACGTTGATATTCAACAGGCAAAACAGCGTGACATAAAGGTTGTCCGTGTTCCAGCCTACAGCCCAGAAGCGGTTGCAGAACACTGTATCGCGTTGATGCTAACGCTCAGCCGCAAGACACATAAGGCCTACAATCGAGTTCGAGAAGATAATTTTGATCTCAACGGCTTACTCGGTTTTAATATTTACAATAAAACGGTTGGTATCATCGGCTGTGGCAAAATTGGCCAAGCCTTAGTCAGTATCTTAAACGGCTTTGGTGCCAATGTCCTAGTTTATGACCCAAACATAGGGGAAGGTCCTTATACCTTGGTCTCTCTAGATATCTTACTGGCGCAATCGGATATTATTAGCCTACACTGTCCGCTTAATGAACATACCCATCATATTATTGATGATGCTGCGTTTGCCAAAATGAAAGCGGGTGTCATGCTTATTAACACTAGTAGAGGCGCCCTGTTAGATAGCAAAGCCTGTATCGCCGCGCTTAAGTCTAAACGACTCGGTTACCTCGGCTTAGATGTATATGAGCAAGAGTCAGAGCTATTTTTTAAAAACCACAGTGAAGAAATAATTCAAGACGATGTTTTCTCGCGTTTGGTTAGCTTCCCCAATGTGCTAGTTACTGGACATCAAGGTTTTTTTACCAAAGAAGCACTAAAACAGATTGCAACGATAACCTGTGAAAACCTCGACGCAGCAAGACTTGAAAGGCCACTGACAAACCAAGTAGTCTGATTTCAGAACCAAAAAAAAGAGCATATCAGTCATGATGTGCTCTTTTGGTTACTTCAAAGTCGGGGGGAAGTAATTTGATTTATGCTTTACTCTTCAATTCAGCTGTAACCTGAGCCAAACCTACTTCTGAGATTCTCATCGTGATTTCTTTTTGTTTAGCACTCAATAAAGAAATACCTTCAGCAACCATGTCATACACTTTCCAGTCTCCATCTTTGCTTTGACGAAACTTAAAATGCATGTCTATATCTGGTTTTGATTGCTCTCTTATTACCACCTTTACCGTCGCAAAATCAGCACCATCAGAAACTGGTAACTCTTCAAACAATACGTCTTGGCCTTTGTACTGTAAAAGTGCATTAGCGTAGGTAGATACAAGATAGTTATCAACCGCACCAATAAACTCGATGGCTTCGTCTCTTTTTAGCCCTTTAATATGTTTACCAAGCAATTTAAAAGATACAAACTTCACATCGATGTGTGGCATCAAGCGACTACGTACTATGCCCTTCATCTGAGTTTCAGTTGCTTTGCCATCTTGATTAACCGTTTTTATATCAGCAAATAGCTTATCGCCAACTTGGTTAATTAATTCATAAGGTGTGTCATTCGCAAACGCGACACCTGAGAAGATGAGAAAACTGAAAATAACAAGTAACTTTTTCATTGTTTAATCCTTATTAAACTGATGACACTAGTCTATCCAATTTGACGAGTGCAAATAAACATATCAATTCGCACCAAATTGATGCCCCTCCGACATCAATTAACGCAATGTAAAATTTCGCCTTACGATGACAATGACTATTTATGAAGTCGTAAAGGAAAGGCGTATTCCCTTCATGGCGAGGCCTGGAGGGAAGTATACGGTGTTCAAGCGATGAAAAATGTCAGAAATTGTATCAATTTATTTGGACGCTGAGCCCAGCGAATATTGCCAAGCTCAGTATTGTTGCGTGAAGAGGATAAATTATCGCTACTGATGGGGGCTACAGATTCATATCTGCCGCAAAAAACGTGATGTTATCGTTGTTTTCTAGCTTTTTCAGCGTTTCAATTATCGCATCATGCTGCGGTGAAATTGATTCAAGTTGCTGCAAAGTAATTTCATTTTTTTCAAGCTTTTCAGCCAGAGTATTTCCGATGAATGCCATTCTCTGCTGCGCACAAACACTATTGGAAAGCCAACTACCACACAAAGAAACAATGCCTATGTTTGGCGCTTTCTTCATTAAGAGGTGTTGCTCAATAGCAGGTAATCCCGCTAAGCAACTTACTCGACCACAAAATATCAAATGCGCAATCAATTGTTGGGTATGTGTACCTGTTAAATCTAGTGCGCCTTGCACCTCTGCTGCGCCAAAATGAAGCTGCAGAGCATCGGCTAAGCCGGCAAAGTCAGACTGGGTATACACGAGATCTGCACCTAGCTTTTCAAGCAGCTTTTTATATTTAGACTCGGAACATGCCGCCACCCCAAGCCCCACCTGTTTGGCAAATTGTATTGCCATTTGGCCAACTGGATGATGAGCTGATTCGATTAAAATCGTATCACCTGTATTCAGTTGAAGCTTAAATAGCGCAATCAATGCACACATAGCAGGTGCGATTGCCGCTGAGGCGAGCTTACCATCAACATTTTCTGGTAGTACAGTAAGTGCGTGACTTGGCACCAAGGCAAATTCACTCATCGTGCCTTGCTCTCGAATGTCTCCATGCCAAAAAACCCGAGTACCAGGCTCTGGGAATCCCGTTTTACATGCTTTTTCCACAACACCCACAGCGTCCACACCAAACACTCTATTCGGTGTTTCTTCACAGGGACAATTGGCCACTTTGGTATCGATAAAGCTTAAACCAACGTATTCAACTTTGACCAAGACTTGATCATCAGTTGCCTCAGGTAAGTTAATTTCTCCCTGCTCGAAGGTAAGTCCATTTGTGTGATTGAATCGGACTGCTTTCATCATATGCCTTTGCGTTAGGTTAAAAATAAAGTAGTGAGACTAAATTCATTAAACCATTGTTAGCATGTTGCCACAACTTTATTAGTGTAAATATGCCCCTCGCAATTCCAATTGTTTAGTGTCACAATGGCATCAGTCTTAGTGAACTTTCTCGCATTATGGATATTAGCAGCAGATTATTAATCTTTTTAGACGTTGTGGAACGTGGTTCCTTTGCCAGTGCCGCACAACTGAGAAATATCGATCGCTCTGTCATTTCTAAGCAGATGACCAAGCTGGAAGAAGAACTCGGTGTAAGATTAATGAATCGTACGACTCGTTCCTTTTCGCTCACCTCTGCAGGTTCCGAGATGGTGAAAAAAGCAGAAGAGCTAAGGCTACTACTAAACGACACTCAGCGCATCGCACAGAATTATCACACCGAGCCTAAAGGTTTGCTTAAAATTGCCAGCTCTACTGTGGTAGGTCGACGCTACGTACAACCTGTTATCAATGACTTTCAAAAACGTTTTCCTCATGTTGAGGTTGAACTTAGGCTTGAAGACAGACTCGTGGACTTAGTGGGTGAAGGCTTTGATTTAGCTTTTCGTGTCGGCGAGCCGAAAGATTCATCACTTATCGCCCGCAGAATTGCACGCAATCGATTGCTCATATTAGCAAGCCCGACGTTCTTAAAAACTCATGGCACGCCAAACTCGCTTGAGGAACTCAGCGAATTACCTGCAGCAACCTACGCCAGTGATGCGTTAAGGTTTACCAGTATCACCTATCAAGACGAGCAAGGCATCGAGCAGCAAATGCCTGTAAAGAGTATCTTCAGAACCAACGACGGAGATACATTGATGGAAAGTGTGCTGTCTGGTACCTGTTATATTGTTGCACCAGCCTTTCTAGTCGGTAAAGAAATTACTGAAGGCAAATTACAACCGATTTTAACTAACACAAAACTGGTCGATTTTGCTGCGATGTATGCGCTCTATCCTCATCGTGATTTACCAGTCAGAACTAGGCTGTTCCTTGATGCATTCCGTGCATATATCGGTGAAGAAACCCCAATATGGGAAACAGAGATCCCTGGATTTGAACAAATGTACGGTTTTATCCCACCTAAGCCGATGTTAACTTTCTAGTCGACAGCAATTTATTCGTATATCTGGATATCAAGCTTTTTGCAGAGAGAGGTTATAGACCTCATCCGTCTAACCTTTTCATTGCGCCTTTCACCATATTCTGGGAATTAATCCACTTTACGCATTCGCTTAGCGAAAGTGGTTCACATATCTGAAAGCCCTGAATATACGGACAATTCAAGCTATACAAATACTGCAAACAAGCATCGCTTTCAACACCCTCAGCAACAATACTGCAGTTCAATTTACGTGCTAAAAACATACTGGTTTCTACTATGGCTTGATCTTTTTCACTTTCATGACTTAGCCTTACAAACGAACCGTCTATTTTGATCTGCGAAATTGGTAACTCTTTTAAAATAGAAAATGAAGAAAAACCAGTGCCGAAGTCATCAATACTCACTGCAAATCCCATATCTATTAATGTTTCAATTAGGCTTCTCGCTTTTTCCACTTCTTCCATTACGGTGCTTTCTGTAAGCTCAAATACTATATGAGTTGGGTCGACTCGGTGAGTATCCAGTAGCATAGCAAGGGTATTAATTAGATTCTGTTCAGCAAAATCTTGGCAGGAAAGGTTGATATGCACAACTAACTTGTCATCTATTTCAATCAATATTGCAAGGTCTTGGAATACACGGTTAATCACAAATGCACTCAGCTGCCGGATAAGATTATTACGCTCCGCTAACTCAATAAACTGATCTGGCATTATCATTGTACCGTCGGGCTGAGGCCACCTTAATAGCGCTTCTACTCCATGAATATCACCACTTTGAGAACACACTATCGGTTGATAATAGAGCGCCAATTCACCTCGAGCGAGCGCAACTTTGAGATTAGCTAAAAGTTGGAACTCGGCCTCAATTCCCTCATGAAGCTCTTCATCAAAAATGACGATGCTTTGACGGCTATGCTTGGCCGAATACATGGCGATATCAGCTTGCTTCAAAAGGTCAAACACATCAAGTTGGCGCGATTTAGTCCATAAGCTTGCTCCTGCGCTGTAGGTCACATCCAGTTGTAACTCCTCAATTTCTATCCCAGACTTTAACTCGCTCAGTAGTGCATTGTTTTGAGAGTAAATACAGTTTACGTCTGTAACGTCCATCAGGATAATGAATTCATCGCCGCCCATGCGATATAACTTGCTACGAGGAAGCAGTGCTGCACGCATTTTGTGTGCAAGTTCCACCAACAATTTATCACCAAAGAAGTGCCCTTTTGCATCGTTGATCTGCTTAAAATTATTCAGATCAACCAAGATAACACTAAAGTCGAGCTGCTGATGCTTACGTTCATTAATGGCGTCAATGCAGCGCTGGCGATTCTCTAAATCCGTTAAAAAATCATGTTCAGCGTTATATTTGGCCTGCGTTGCAATTTCATTTAATTCTTGCAGACTTGTTAGACTTAGACAATTCACTACAAAAACAAAAATGGAGCCAAGAAACAGGATTAAACTTAAGCCTTGCTCAATGAAACTAGCGCTATTGTGATCGTACAGAAAGTAGGCAAAGCTCAAGTATCCGAGTTCAAACAGAGCCATAAGAATTAACAACACTCGCCACCCGACCGAAGAGGTTAATCGACATATTTTAAAGGCCGGTGAAAAAGCTAATCCCATGATAAAGCTGCCAGCTAATACTAATATAAGTGCAATCAAAGGAGTCGTCGTGCATGGAATACAATAGTTAGAGTATAGATTATAAATCTGCCCTTGCTCGGGACAGGCTAAATTATTCAACAATTGGTGGGGAATTTAGTAGCGGACTTGGCAGCCCGCTCACATAGACCAGTTGGCCTTGATTAAAAGTTAGTCTGCACTTTTTAGAATTCGGTAAAGTTGATCTTTTAACCACAGTCTCTTTTTCTTCAGTGACTCAAGATACTCATCACTTGAGTGCTCTACACCGTCTTCAATTCGAATAACTTCATTGTCTACTTCATGATAATCTTTAAAAAGTTTTGAGAAATGTCCATCAGACAGTTTTAATTCATGAATTCTGTCTTTAAACTCCGGCAGTTCTTTAGCTAGGCTGTGGCGTTCAATATTCATCGTTTTATTCCCATAAATAGCTAGGTAATCTGAGTTTGGGTATAAATCTCAGATTAAGGCTGAAAATGCATTTGAGTTTAGGGTAGACCCAATCAATGCGCCGTTAGTGACAGTGATTTCGAATACATTTTTTGAAGTTACTGTCTGATTGGGCCTGTTTCCATAGTACGCTGCCACCTTCTTTGAGTATTGATCTAACGCAAATCACATTCAGTTATAAACAATCAAGTTTTTGTCGTTTCTTTATACTGTTCGAGATACAAAATCGAGGACCTTTGACCACATTCTTAGGGTTTCTCGCAAAGTCGCTAGCCGCCTAGATGCAATTGTTGTAAAATGTCGGCGTTTCTAAGCAAATCTATCTAGCAACTTTTGAGGAAAACCTGTGAGCGAACAAAAACAGTCTCTTAGTTATAAAGACGCTGGCGTTGACATCGATGCGGGCAACGCATTGGTCGAAAGAATTAAAGGCGTAGTGAAAAAAACTCGTCGCCCAGAAGTAATGGGTGGCATTGGTGGTTTTGGTGCACTATGCGAACTCCCAACCGGATATAAAGAGCCTGTTTTGGTTGCTGGCACTGACGGTGTTGGTACTAAGCTACGCTTAGCTATCGATTTGAAAAAACACGACACAGTAGGTATTGACCTAGTTGCTATGTGTGTTAACGATCTTATTGTCCAAGGCGCTGAACCCCTATTTTTCTTGGACTACTATGCTACAGGCAAGTTAGACGTTGATGTTGCGGCAGATGTAGTATCTGGTATTGGCAAAGGATGCGAGCTTTCTGGTTGTGCGCTTATCGGTGGTGAAACGGCTGAAATGCCAGGCATGTACGAAGGCGATGACTACGATATGGCTGGCTTTTGTACTGGCGTGGTAGAAAAGTCTAAAATCATTGATGGAACTAAAGTTGCGGCTGGCAATCAGCTAATTGCACTAGGTTCAAGCGGTCCGCACTCAAACGGCTACTCTCTAATCCGTAAAGTACTAGAAGTATCTGGCGCAGACACTAACGCAGAGTTCGAAGGCAAAACTCTAGGCGAGCACCTGCTAGAGCCAACGCGTATCTACGTGAAGCAAATCTTAGCGCTATTAAAAGAAGTTGATGTTCACGCACTTTCTCATATCACTGGCGGTGGTTTTTGGGAAAACATCCCTCGTGTGCTACCTGAGTCAGCAAAAGCGGTGATTAAAGGTGATAGCTGGCAATGGCCTGCAATCTTCAACTGGTTACAAGAAAACGGTAACATTGCAACGCACGAAATGTACCGCACATTCAACTGTGGTGTTGGCATGATCTTAGTTGTTCCTGCTGACAAGCTTGAACAAAGCCTTGAAATCCTGAAAGCACAAGGCGAAAACGCTTGGCACATCGGTGAAATTCAAGACGCTCAGGCTGGTGAAGAGCAAGTTGAGATCTTAGGTGGTGCCGAGTAATGGCACCCACTCGCCTTGTTGTTCTGATCTCTGGTAGTGGTTCAAATTTGCAAGCAATCATTGATGCTTGCAAATCTGGCTATATTCAAGGTGAAATTGCAGCCGTTGTTAGTAATAAAGCGGACGCATACGGCCTAACCAGAGCGCAAGAGGCTGGTATAGCGACTTCTGTTTTAGACCATAAGCAATACGCATCTCGTGAAGAGTATGACGTTGCGCTTGGTCAACTAATTGATAGCTTTACACCAGATTTGGTTGTATTAGCTGGATTTATGCGTATTCTAACTCCAAACTTGGTGCAAAAATTTAGAGGAAAAATGTTGAACATTCATCCTTCTTTGTTGCCTAAGTATCAAGGGCTGAACACCCACCAAAGAGCAATCGATGCAAACGATGCAGAACATGGTGCTAGCGTTCACTTTGTCACAGAAGAGTTAGATGGTGGTCCTGTGGTCTGTCAGGCCAAGGTCGCTGTTCTTCCAGATGATACGGCAGAGTCACTGGCGCAACGTGTGCATAAGCAAGAACACATTCTTTATCCTTTGGTGGTCAAATGGTTCAGCGAACAAAGACTAACAATGGAAGCAGACTATGCTGTTTTTGATAACAAAACCTTACCAGTTCAAGGTGCGCCGTACCCAGAAAAATAAAAAATGGAGCGCTGTGCTAATTGGTATTAGCGCTCTACTTTCCACTTCGACATTTGCGAACTCTCTCACTGAATATCACGCCGAATACCAAGTTTCACGCAAAGGTAAGGTTCATGGTAGTGCCACGCGAGACCTCACAAAAATAGCGGATGCAACATACGCTGTACGTTACAAAAGCGATATCGAATGGATGATTTTTTCAGACGTAAGAACTGAAGAATCATTGTTTAAAGTCGCTGAACATACCGTCAGCCCACTTCATTACAGTATGACCCGTGAAGGGACTGGTCCAGATAAAAGCTACAAAATTAAGTTTGATCATCAAAACCAAGCAATTACCTCCAGTGAAGAAAAGTACCCACTGAAAGTGAAGTGGCTTGAGAATCAGCAAGATTTAATTAGTTATCAAGTACAGCTGCGAGAGGATTTAAAGGCGGGAAAGACCAAGTTTAGCTATCCTATCATAGACAAAAAAGGCGACCAGCGAAGCTATGATTTTGAGGTGGCCGGCGAAGAAATGATCACTCTACCTTTTGGCAACGTCAAAACCATCAAAGTTAAACGCGTTTATGATGATAGCGATCGTCAAGCCATTGCTTGGTTTGCACCAAGTTATGATCATATGCTGGTTAAAATGTACAAAGGTAAAGATGGTATGGAGCAGTTTCAGATAGAGCTTAAAACCTACCAACCCAAATCAGAGAGTTGATAGCAACATCGTTGATTCATCAAGGCGGCTCAACTAGGCCGCCTTTGCTTACAAAAACTCAGAACTACACCTTCTCACCTAATTTGAATAAAGCAAACTCGCCGGGCTCAAGTTTCTGCCACTGTTCATCGTTGGTCAGCGGTCGAGTCGCAATAACAGTGACAACATCATCTGGTGTGGTTTCCTTTTGAAAATCCACCACCATATCCGCATCAATTAAGGTAGCCTTACCAAATGGGGCTCTACGGGTTATCCAATGTAGATTATTGGTGCAATACGCCAACACATAAATACCATCGGTTATCAACATGTTGAATACCCCTTTGTCTCTCAATGTGTGCGCTAGCTTTGCGATATACCTGAAAACTGAGACCATGTTTGACGGACGACTTGGGTATTTTTCTCGTACTTTGTCCAAAATCCAACAAAAAGCAAGTTCACTGTCTGTATTCCCAACTGGTCGGTAGAAATCAGTTTTTAAGTCTTTATAGTCCGAAAGCTGGCCATTGTGGGCGTACGTGATCTCCCGACCCCATAATTCTCGAGTGAATGGGTGGGTATTTTCAAGACAAGTTCGTCCCCTATTTCCCTGTCGAATATGACTTATTACGGACACGCTTTTAATCGGATATGCTTTGACTAATTTAGCAATTTCAGACTGACAGCTAGGCTCTGGATCTTTAAAGGTTCTACATCCTTTCCCCTCGTAAAAGGTGATACCCCAGCCATCTTTATGAGGACCCGTATTGCCACCGCGCTCCAACAAACCAGAAAAGCTAAAACAAATATCCGTCGGTACGTTCGCCGACATCCCCAAAAGCTCACACATAAATCACTTAAACCCTAAATATCATAAAGTTATGATTAAAATACAAATCACAAATATCAAAAGGTCACACGTTTGGTCACACTTATGACTAGTAGCTCGATTATCTTAGATAGTCATACTACTGAATTATTGGCGGTAAGTTTATCATGTATCTCTGTGTCTTTACTTTTTTAAATTCAACTACCTTGAGAGCGGTATTAATACGATTATTTTGAATGACTATCGGGCTGTTCTCATCTAGAAAGCACTTTATTGGTTGAAAACCTTAATGACCACCCCTAGTTGACTGATAGATGGATCACATAGACACAAGGTCGATTACGAACTGAGGATTACTTCGCAATATCTAACCAAGTGCCACCCGTAAGCGTATCTAGATCATGCGCTTTTAACTCAAAAACCGAGTTGGGCGTGCCTGCAGCAGCCCAAATACGATCGTATTGCTTTAAATCTTTATCAATTATCGTCAACACAGAGTCAGTGTGCGCCACAGGAGGCACACCGCCAATGGCAAAACCGGTTTTTTCCCGTACAAAGTTTGCATTCGCTTTTTCGAGCTTTACATCAGGGCCTGTAGACCTTTGCTGTTTGATTTTTGTTCTTCTGAGTGTGTTTTGATCGCGACGCTCGACTTGCCGCCTAGTAATCTAGGCAAAAGTTGAGCAACAATGAACAAAGCGCACTCAGATGAACCCAAAGGGCAGCGCTTGATTAGCA
>NZ_JAKRFW010000084.1:0-11046 GCF_022347905.1 Pseudoalteromonas sp. Of11M-6
TAGCATTTAGCCTAGGGCAGTTTGTAGCATTTAGCCTAGGGCAGTTTGTAGCATTTAGCCTAGGGCAGTTTGTAGTATTTAGCCTAGGGCAGTTTGTAGTATTTAGCCTAGGGCAGTTTGTAGCATTTGACCTAGGGCAGTTTGTAGTACTAAAAAGCTACACTGTAGTACTACATTGTAGTATTTAATAATATATCACTTTCTTCTATTGTTAACAGGGGAATTTTATATAAACTTAGATTCAATGTTGATAAGTATTTGATAGTTAAGCTAAACAAAAATTTTAGCGGCTAAAATTTGGAAATTAGAATGTACGACAAAATATTCTTTACTAACGTTTTACGAATTATGGCAGAACGAAAAATGTCAAACTCTGAGCTGCACAAGCTTTCAGGAGTTTCAGCATCTTTTCTATCTGACTTAACATCAGGGAAAGGGAATCCATCAATAAGAACAATGGAAGCAATATCTAATGCCTTATCAATTCCACTACCGCTTATGTTAGAGCATGTAGAATCTGAAATATGGGCATTATTGACAGATTCAGCATTAAAGATAGAAGAACTTCCCCAAGGGTTTGAAAGAGTAGGTGCTATACTTCCCGAACACAAAGCATTTCAGGTAAAAGAGTGGGATAGAAAGGCTAGAGCTGAGATAAAAAAACTAAAAAAATCTAAATAATCTGAAATAAACAAATTTCGATAAAGTGTAAATTTTCCCACAAACTCACTTGCCAAATTTTTACATTCGATATATCGTTACCCTATATTTTTTGGGTAAGGTATATCGAACATGTCAGTAGATCCAGAATCACTATTACGTATAAAAGAAAAGATAAAGCGTAACTTAGGCGATACGTTTTTATCTGCTTTAAATGATCCAAATACAATAGAAATAATGCTCAACGCTGATGGTTCGTTGTGGCAAGAAAAATTGGGTGAAAAGATGAAAGTTATTGGAAACATAACTGAGTCAAACGCCCACGCAGCAATGCGAACCATCGCAACAGCTTTAGACACAACTATCACTAGAACTAATCCCATACTCGAAGGTGAATTACCCCTTGATAACAGCCGCTTTGCAGGTTGGATTCCCCCTATTGTTTCAGCCCCAACATTCGCAGTAAGAAAAAAAGCTTCAGTTGTATTCTCACTTAAACATTACGTTAAAAACGGAGCTATGACTCAGAGACAATATGATTTTGTACGCTCTGCTGTTGAACGCCACAAAAACATATTGGTAATTGGAGGGACGGGATCAGGTAAAACAACACTAACAAATGCAGTTATAGCAGAAATGGTAAATGTAGATCCTCTAGAGCGAATTTTTATTATTGAAGACACAGGTGAAATTCAATGCTCGGCTGAGAATTCAGTTCAATTTTACACATCATTAGAAGCAAGCATGACCGATTTATTAAAGACAACATTACGAGGTAGACCCGACAGAATTTTAGTTGGGGAAGTTCGCGGTGCTGAAGCTTTAGATCTATTGGATGCTTGGAACACAGGACACGAAGGAGGTGTAGCCACTTTACACGCAAACAACGCAACTTCAGGGCTGGATAGGCTCAAATCGCTGATAACGCGAAACCCGTCAGCGCCTAAAGACATCGAACGGCTAATTGGCGAAGCCGTACATGTAGTAATTCATATAGCCAAAACATCTACAGGTCGCGTTATACAAGAAATCATTGAAGTGAGCGGGTATGACGGGGACAAATATCTAATCAACTCTATATAAAGGAAAATTTTACTCATGAACTTAATTAAGTATTCACTATTCATTTTAGCTATTTTGCTTATTGCTTCATTTTCGCCAGACGCTAGCGCTACAGCAGGAACTGGAGGCGGACTTCCTTACGAAGACTGGTTAACGAATCTACGTAACTCAGTAACAGGGCCAGTAGCCTTTGCACTATCAATTATTGGGATCGTAGTTGCTGGCGGCGTATTGATTTTTGGTGGTGATTTGAATGGCTTCTTTAGAACTATGGTCTTTATCGTCCTAATCATGGCTCTACTGGTTGGAGCGCAGAACGTTATGGCCAACTTCTTCAGCCGTGGTGCAGTTATAGACGGGCAGCTGTTAGCTGATTATACAAAAGCAGCTGTTCAAACTGCTGTTCGTTTAGCTGGTAGATAATTATGCCACTACGCACGATACCAATTCGCCGAGTGGGTAATAGAGCAAGCCTATTTTTAGGTGGTGATCGTGAATTAGTAATGTTTTCAGGTTTACTAGCTTTTGCGCTGATATTTTCAGCGCAAGAGCTGAGAGCGACAATTGTGGGTATATTGCTTTGGACTGTCAGTTTGTACTTGCTGCGACTGATGGCCAAAGCAGATCCAATGCTAAGACACGTTTACTTAAGACTCAGACGATACAAACAATATTACCCCGCCCGTTCTACACCTTATTACGAACACAGAAGGGACTACAAATGAGCGAAATTATAACATTGCTGACAGTGACAATATGCCTCATTTTGATTGTTTTACTGGCCAGCAAATTATTTCAATTTGATAAAGACAAACGACTTGATAAATATCGTAAAAAACAAGCGGGGCTTGTTGATTTACTGAATTATGCAGCAGTTGTTGATGACGGTATTATCGTTAATAAAAACGGGTCATTTACTGCAAGCTGGTTATACACCGGTGATGATAATGCAAGTTCGACTGATCAACAGCGAGAATTAGTATCATTAAGAATAAACCAAGCGTTTGCAGGTAAGCTTGGTAATGGTTGGATGATACACGTTGATGCGGTTAGGAAAGAAACGCCAAAGTATTCAAATGAAGGCTCTCACTTTCCTGATAGGATCACACATGCTATTGACCTTGAGAGGGAGCGATTTTTCGCTGGCCAAGGTAATGTGTATGAGGGTTTTTTTGTTCTTAGCGTTACTTTCTATCCCCCAATACTTGCACAGACAAAGTTTATTGAACTTATGTTTGATGATGATAGTGAAAAACTAAGCAAAAACGAACGAACGCACGGTTTAATCGAGCAATTTAAATCTGATTGTAAACGTATAGAAAGCTCCCTCTCTAGCGGATTAAAACTAATACGCTTAAAAGGCGTAAAAGTTGCGAATGAGGACGGTGATACAGTTATACAAGATGATCAGTTACGCTACCTACAATACTGTGTAACTGGTAAAAATCACCCCGTCAACTTGCCTAACACGGCGCTGTACATAGATCAGCTCATTGGAAGCGAGGAATTTTACAGTGGCACAATACCGAAAGTTGGCCGCAAATTTATACAAACGGTATCTATAGACGGACTACCTCTCAATTCCGCTCCTGGTATTTTATCGCGTCTAGCTGAGTTACCAATAGAATACCGTTGGAGTAGTCGCTTTATTTTCATGGAACAGCATGAATCTTTAGCTTTATTAAAAAGCTACCGCAAAAAATGGAAACAGAAAGTTAGAGGATTCTTTTCACAAGTATTCAATACAAATAATGGCCAAATAGATCAAGACGCAGTAGATATGGTTGCTGATGCCGATGCAGCTATGGCAGAAGTAAATAGTAACCTAGTGGCTATGGGCTATTACACCAGCGTTGTTGTGTTGATGTCAGAAAATAGAGAGCAACTAACAAACGCTGCGGAATTTGTTGAAAAGTCCATTAACGACATTGGTTTTTCTGCACGTATAGAAACAGTAAATACAGTTGAAGCTTACCTTGGTTCTTTACCCAGTCATGGTGTAGAAAATGTAAGAAGACCGCTAATCAATACAATGAATTTAGCTGACTTAATACCTACATCAACGTTATGGACTGGAAATGCAAAAGCTCCTTGTCCGTTCTATCCTGATCAAAGCCCTCCTTTAATGCATTGCTTAACAGCTGGTAATGCCCCATTTAGACTTAATCTACATGTTCGCGATGTGGGCCACACAATTATGTTTGGCCCAACAGGGGCGGGAAAGTCTACACATTTAGGATTATTGGCCGCATCGTTTAGACGCTATAAAGACATTTCGATATTTGCGTTTGACAAAGGAATGTCAATGTTCCCACTTGTTAAAGCCGCAGGGGGATCTCATTTTTCCGTCGGCGGGGGGGATGATTCATTAAATTTTTGTCCTTTGCAATATCTCGACAGTAAACATGATAGAGCTTGGGCTATGGAATGGATCGACTCTATTTTGGCGTTGAATGGCGTCGAAACAACACCTAAACAACGTAACGAAATAGGGTCTGCACTGGTTAGTATGTCTGAAACAGGTTCTCAGACAATGACGGATTTTGTTTCATCTATACAAGATAAAACCATCAGGGAAGCTCTGAAACAATACACAATTGAAGGCCTCATGGGGCACCTTCTTGATGCAACAGAAGATGGTCTATCGTTTAACAAATTTACAGTATTTGAAATCGAAGAATTAATGGATCTCGGTGATAAATACGCGTTACCTGTTTTGCTGTACTTATTTAGACGTATAGAAAAATCTCTAACGGGGCAACCCGCTGTTATTTTTCTAGATGAAGCGTGGCTAATGTTAGCTCATGGTGTCTTTAAAGATAAGATTAAAGAGTGGCTTAAAGTTTTACGTAAAGCTAATTGCATTGTCGTAATGGCAACTCAAAGTTTAAGTGATGCTGCAAATTCCGGCATTCTGGATGTGATTACTGAAAGTACAGCTTCAAAAATTTTCTTGCCTAACGCCCAAGCGAAAGAGGAAGAAACAGCAAAAATTTATAGCCGAATGGGCCTCAACCCCCGTCAAATCGACATCATCTCAAAAGCAACTCCAAAGCGTCAGTATTACTACGTTTCTGAACAGGGCAGACGATTATACGACCTTGCTATTGGCCCTATAACGATGGCGTTTGTAGGTAAATCAGATAAAGACACTATAAGTCTTATCAAAGATTTGGAAGCAGCTCACGGTGAAAGGTGGGTTGATGAATATTTAAGTAAGCAAGGTTTGTTGTTAAACACAGCGAGAGCAGCAGCATGAGTATAAAAAAATTATTTACCAAAAAGCAGGAGCAGGAAAACACTTCTGTTGAAAGACGACAGTCAGATAAAAGACAGGCAAATCCATACACAAATTATCGTCGTCGATGGAATGACCATACAGGTAGTGTCTCGGTACAACGCAACATGTGGATGATTTTATGTTTGATAGCGATGTTAATATCAGCGTATGCAATCCAAGGGCTGATATCTGTTGCTGGTAAAAGCAAATTTATCCCTTATGTTGTTGAAGTTGATCAACTTGGTAATCAGGTCACAGTCAAACAGGCAGACTCAGCTGAACTTAAAATGGATCGTGTACTAAAAGCAGTAGTTTCCGAATTTATAAGCGATGCGCGCTTGGTTACACCAGATGTTGAGTTACAAAGAAAAGCTATATTCAACATTTATTCAAAACTGGCCCAAGGCAACCCCGCCACTCCAAAAATGAGCGAACACCTTAATGGTGATACTGACAAAAACCCTTTTAAAAGGGCTCAGACAGAAACCGTTAATGTAAAAATCCTCTCTGTTTTACAGCAAACCAGCTCTACATTTCAGGTCGACTGGGAGGAAACAATAAGAGATAGGAAAGGTGTGTTAGCTGAAGAACCATTTCGAATGAAAGCACTAGTTACAGTGCAAATAGTTCCGCACACGGAAGATACAACCGAAGAAGATTTTCGTGCTAACCCACTTGGGATTTATATCGTTGATTATAACTGGTCAAAAACACTGTAGGACGCCAAAAATGAAATATTTATTAGTATTATTATTAGCCATATCAACATTCGCCTATTCAACAGACGCAAAGAAAGATGTTGATTATGATGATCTATTTTTTCCAGATAAAAACCCAACACTAACAGCACAAGAAAAACATGCGATAGCGATAGCTAAGCGTTGGCAACAAGCTAGCGAAAGGGGGATGACTCCTGTATCTGGTATTGACGGTTCGATTGTATTTATTCATGGCGATAAACAACCAATAATAACTTGCGCAGTAATGCAAGTGTGCGATATCCAGCTTGAGGCGGGTGAAAATGTCAACAATATACATTTAGGTGATTCAGCACGGTGGCTGGCCGAACCTGCTATAACAGGAAGTGGGTTATCACAAACCATTCATGTAATCATTAAACCGCTTGATGTTGCTTTAGATACAACCCTAATCATAGCTACTGATAGAAGGTCTTATAATTTAAGACTTAGAAGTCATAAATCAGATTTCATGCCAAAAATATCTTTCATATACCCAAGGGAAGCATTAGCTAAGTTTGAAAACCTGAAACGCATTGAACATCGTGAAGTTAGTAAAAATACGATCCCACAAACAGGAGAATACTTAGGCCAGTTAGATTTTTCATACAAAATTGATGGTAAAGCCAAGTGGAAGCCTGTTCGGGTTTACAACGATGGGAAAAAAACAATTATTCAAATGCCCGAAACGATGTCGCAAACAGAAGCGCCAACACTACTTGTCGTTAGGGAAAATAATAAACTCTTTAGTGATGATGAAAATACTTTAGTTAACTATCGCTTACAAAATGATAGATACATTGTCGATACGGTCTTTGATAAAGCAATCTTGATAGTTGGTGTTGGTCGCAACCAGACAAAAGTAACAATTACTAGAGGTAACTAAAAATGAAGCGATTTCTCACTTTAATATTCCTATTTACTTTATCTGGCTGCGCTTCGAATGCGAAGTACGGAAACTTTACAAATGACAGTGCAACACAGTCAGCCGTAAATGCAGAATTAGCATTAGATGTAGCTATAAAAATTAACGAACTCTACGCACCTGCACATACCAAACTAAGCGTAGCTCATGAGATCAATGATAATTTTGGCAGCACATTAATAAAAGTGTTACGTGAGCAAGGATTCGCCTTATCTGAATACACTAAAAATAGTAGCTCAGATGGAGTAAAGCTATTCTATGTTGTTGACCATTTAGACGAAAACAATTTAGTGGTGTCAGTTCACTTGAATAGCACTTCATTGAGTAGGGCGTATACAGTTCAACAGAATAAAGCTTCTGCTATTGGTTTCTGGTCAGTAAAGGAGTAATGCTATGAAAGATGATGACCTATTATCACCTAAAGTCGATCCAACCAGCTCAGCAGGTATTAAGCGAATAAACAACTGGCCTATTATTATTATGGGCATTGGTTTAGGTACGTTCTTGTTAGTTATTATGCTCGTAGCAATGGATAGGGCTAATCAACAGAACGAGAAGGCAACGGATGCTGTACCTCAGAGTGTTAGAGGTAGCGCTAAATTAGCAAATGAAATTACGCTCGGTTACGAGACAGGTTATATCGAAGCTGAAACAAGCCCCGAAGACACTGAAGATAACGCTACGACGCTTCAAGCAGAAGATAATATTGCATCTGTAGAAAGCAGTTATAAAGATGTGCCTGCCGTTACTCCGAACAATACATTACCAAAAAGAGATGATGAGTTTGATGCTGATGAGCAAAAAGAACAAGAGATACGACGTCGCGTATCAGATGCAAGACTAAGACGCTTTGAACAAGCGGCATTTGGAGGTTCAACAGTGATGTTTGATGGTTCAGCTTCAAGTACCCCATCTATATCATCAAACCGATTTTCTTTTAATGGCACTTCATCAAATAAACAACTAGATCAACTTGCTGCAATTCGAAAGCAATTAGGTGACGCTAGTAAGTTAATGAACGGGCCTTCCTCAAACTTCCAAGATACTCTATCAAACATAAGGGAGAATATTGAATCTGGCGGCGGAGTTGATAGTTATAGCGATCTTGATGGGCCAACCAAAATTTCTAGTATTGAGGATTATAAAAAGTATTCAGGTGATCAAAATCGCTGGTCGCTCAATACCAGCGTAAAAACACCTCAGCCATTTCAGATACATGCTGGATTTGTATTACCAGCTGTGATGATTTCATCAATTAATTCGGATTTGCCAAGTCAAATAATTGCTCAAGTTTCACAGAATGTTTATGACACACCGACAGGGAGACATCTGTTAATACCACAAGGTACAAGGCTTGTTGGTATGTATGATTCAAACGTGTCGTATGGTCAAGAAAGAGTATTAGTAGCATGGCAACGCCTGATTCTACCCGATGGAAAGTCGCTTGATATTGGTTCTATGTCTGGTGTTGACGGGATTGGTAGGGCTGGTTTTGCAGACCAAGTAAACCATCATTTCTGGCGTATTTTTGGTTCTGCATTAATGATGTCAGTTGTCACTGCGGGAGTAGAGTTATCACAAGATGATAGCAGTCAAAATATCAACGGTTCAAAAAGCACTAGCGACGCATTATCTGAAGCACTTGGACAACAACTTGGCCAAGCAACCGCTAGAATGATAATGAAAAACTTAAATATAGCTCCAACCATTGAAATCAGATCTGGTTTCCGATTTAACGTCATGGTCAATAAAGATATTGTTTTTGATAGTCCATATAAATCTTTCGATTATTAAGGATAGGCACTGTTATGAAAATTTTTAAGAAACGTATTTTAGCGGCTAAATTAAGTTGTGCTTTAGTCTTAGGCTTGGGAGCTGTTAGCGCATTAAAAACAGAGAAAGCTAGTGCAGGTATACCAGTCATGGATATAACAAATATTGCTCAAAGCATTATGCAAGTGTCTCAAATGATACAGCAATATTCCCAAATGATTAGGGATTGGCAAACTCAGCTTCAACAATTAGAGCAGCAAGTTTTAAATACAATAAATCCAGCTCGCTTTATATGGGATGACGCTAAAGTTTTAATAGGTAGTGTTCTTGATAGCATGGACTCTATACGACAATTTAAAAATCAGTTCGGCTCACTAAATGCCTATATGAGCAAATTCAAAGACGTTGATTATTACAGAGACGCAGTGTGCTTTACAGACGCCTGTTCTCGCGCCCAAATGGCTATAGTAATGTCGCAGTCTCGGATCATGGCCAAAGAGCATTCCGAAATAAGAAAACAAGCGAATGACGCATTGGTAAAAAGTATTGATGAACAACAAGACTTATTAGAACGTGATGCTGATACTTTAAGAGATTTGCAAAACAATGCCCAAACAGCACAAGGTCAACTTGAAGCAATCCAACATGCTAATCAATTAGCCAGTAACCAAGCTCAACAATTGATGCAAATTAGAGCGCTCTTAATAGCTCAGCAAAGCGCGTTATCAGCTGAGAAGCAAACATCCGAAGATCAGAAGTCAAAAGAAATGGCAGCAGGTGAACGTATACGCGAGTTTTCCTATTCTGATAGTTCTGGTCAAAGTTGGTGAGGTGAACATGGCCAACATCCTTAATTTTAAAAGTATTTTGATAGTCTTAATAGGTAGTTGGCTATCTTTATACTCTCCACTTGCATTAGCAGAGCTTGATAGTACCGACATTCTAGATGGTGTGCTTTTAGCGTACCGAAATAGCGCTGTTACATGGTCTGTAATTATCACATTACATGCTACATGGTTATTTTGGACCTTAGCTGTTATTGGGATGGTTGTCACTTTTGGATTTATGCTTTTTAAAAAAGCAGACTTAGCAGAATTCTTTGCTGAGTTTATTCGCTTTACATTATTTATCGGTTTCTTTTGGTGGCTTTTGCAAAACGGAGCAGCATTTGCCGTATCAATACTAGACTCCCTTAGACAAATAGGGGGGGAAGCTACTGGCTTGGGCGCAGGGCTTACCCCCTCATCAATTGTCGATATCGGCTTTAAAATTCTCGATAGAGCACTTGAAACTTCAAGCATGACTCAACCATTAGACAGTGTTTTATTACTTCTTATTGCTGTGATAATCCTAGTAATTTTGGCTCTTGTGGCTATTAATATGCTGTTGCTTCTGATCACATCTTGGGTATTGGCTTATGCTGGTATATTTTTTCTAGGTTTTGGGGGGTCAAAATGGACATCTGATATGGCTATTAACTACTTCAAAACCGTTCTAGGTATAGCCACTCAGTTGTTCGTTATGGTGTTAATTATAGGTATTGGTAATGACATCATAACTAATTACGAAACGGATATGTCAGGTAATATGACAATAGCTGAAATGTGTATAATTCTGATTGTTGCCATTACTCTTTTAGTTTTAACAAATAAATTACCAGCAACAATATCAGGTATCGTAACAGGTGCAAATGTAGGCTCTCAAGGGATTGGTAATTTTGGTGCAGGTGCAGCAGTCGGAACTGCTGCGGGATTAGCGACTGCGGCAGCCGTAGGTTCTTCAGGAATATCTAAATTATCAACTCAATTAGCTGGCGGTGGTAGTGCGGTTATAGCGGCCATCCAAGCTGCTCAGGCTAGTTTATCTGAAGGCTCAGGAGATAACGGATCATTTGGGCCATCAAGTGATAGTGGCTCAAATGAACAAGACACTAGCCCATTAGCTGAAGCAATGGGCGGTTCATCTTCAGGTTCAAATAGCAGCTCAACATCGTTTTCAGATAGCACTTCGACTGATTCAGGTAATGCTCAAAACACTGAATCTATGTCGAGCGATTCGAATGGACAGGACGACGGTTCAACATCATTTGCAGATAGCACTTCAACTGATTCTGGCGACGCCCAAAACACTGAATCTATGTCGAACAATTCGAATGGACAGGACGGTTCAACACCGTTTTCAGATAGCACTTCAACTGATTCTGGCGACGCCCAAAACACTGAATCTATGTCGAACAATTCGAATGGACAGGAAGACGGTTCAACATCATTTTCAGATAGCACTTCAACTGATTCTGGCGCTGAATCTGGATCGAGTGATAACAGTTCAGCGTTAGCGACTGGAGCTGCAATAGCTCAAGGAGCTGGTTTAAATGCTTCAGACTTAACCAGTGGTTCAAATACAGAGCAAAGTTTCGACGCAGCTGAAGCTCAAGCGATGGGAGCTTTTGAAGAAAACGCCATAAATAATGATGATGCAATAGATTCGATTAGTTCAACATCGAGCGACATGGGTACTTCAACCGACTCTAGTCATGGCCAATCAGTAGGGTCGGCATCGAGCGACACGGGTACTTCAACCGACTCTAGTCATGGCCAATCAGCAGGGTC
>NZ_JAKRFW010000085.1:0-10596 GCF_022347905.1 Pseudoalteromonas sp. Of11M-6
TCATCGAGCGTAAGGATAAGCAGCTAGAGGTACTGCGTAGCAAGCAGGAGGGCTAAAGTTTGAACTTTTTAATGATATTTGCGGGGATTGGCGGGGGCGTAATGATGCTTTCTGGCCCGTGGTCAGATAATGGGTTTTTCTCGATTGTTGCGTTCTTGGGGCTGTCATTGTTCGCTGGCCACGTAATGTTGAGCCAAGAAGGTGAAAAAGGTAAGGCCATTATTTTAATTGCAGGACTGGGCGCATTACTTGGTTTGTTGGGGTTAGCGACATTGGTAACTGGCAAGCTTGAAGCATCTACCCGCAAGGGTGATCAAATTTACTGGTTATGGTCGTTTGGGGTCGCTTCTTACTATTATTGGTTCCAAAAGTTCAACTTAGGAAAGCTTTTCTCAGGGAAAAAAGAGGGAGTGGCCACAGACGAGTGGGGCGTTCCAGTTAAAGCTGAAAAAGCGCCAGAAGTAGACGAAGAACCAAGCCGATTTACAGGTGAAACGGCCTCTGAACGCCGTAGGTCGCACGTTTCCAGCGTTGGCAAAGATGAAGATCCGGAGAAGAATAAAACCTTTATGGATAAGGTATTCGACACGCTCACGGACGCAGACAAAAAGCCTAAAGCTGACATCGAGATCGATATGACGGATTACCTAAGTGATCCGGAGTCTGTAGGTCATTTACCTGAGAAGTTAAACAAGTCTGACGGGGTTTTCAGCGGTCGCTTGCTCGATGAAAATCTACGTATCAGCACCGAAGATAGAGCCGTTATTATCGGGCCACCTGGTACGGGTAAAACTGCGTTTCTGGTATCGCAGTTATTACACTGGGCCGAAACCAAACGCTCGTTTGTGTGTCTCGATATTAAGCCAGAAATTTGGGGTATTACCCGCGAAGCATTAGAGCGCCAAGGCTATAAGGTATTGGCTTTCAACCCTACCGCACCAGGTACGTTACGTTACAACCCGTTGGATGATCTGGACTCTCCGGAAGCTATCGGGGAACTGGTGGCCAACACCATCACCGGCACAAATGAAGAAAACGCTGTTTTCTACGAAACAGGTCGTGACTTGCTGGATTGCATGATTGGCTATCTCCAAAGCAAGAACGGGCGCGCTACGCTCCCCCAAGTTCGCTCTTTGCTTGGTGAGTTCGACAGCTCAGAGGCGTTAATGGATGAGCTACGCCGCTCTGACGATGAAATGGTGGTTGAGCTGGCCAACGAGCTGAAAATGGTCGGTGAGAATGAACGCTTGTTCGCTTCGGTGGTTGCTTCGCTTCGTGCTGGCCTACGCTTCTTGCGATACCCGTCTATCAGAAATGCCCTAGGTGAGTCTGACTTTTCCCTTGATGATTTATGCGGTGATCAACCTGTGGCGCTGTTCCTCCAGTTTGAGGAAGGTAAGGCCGAAATGCTGCAACGCCTGACCGCTATGATAGTTGGCCACATCATGCGCTATCTGATTGACCACACGGATAGACCGCCAGTGTTGATGATGTTGGATGAAATCGGCAACGCAAAAGGTATCAGCGGCCTAACCAGCAAGCTAAACACAATACGTTCCCGTCAGTTGCCTACGTGGATGTATTGGCAGAGTGCCAGCCAAATGAGCCTTTACAGTGACGGTAAAGCCGAAGGGCGAGACTTGATATTCGGAGCCTGTGACTTTGTTGGGGTGTTCCGGTTGAACGATAACGACACGGCCAAGTATATCAGTGAGAAGATAGGCACTGTGCATCGAATCATCACGCAGAACCAAGAAGGGTTTAGTCGCAGCACAAGTAATTCAGAGGGTATGTCTAGCGGTGGAGGCAGTGAAGATAATGCTGGACCTAACTCTAGTATGTCGAATGGCCATAGCAAAGGGTTGAACCATCAGCGTACCAAACAGCTACAGGAAGAAGCCGTAATTAAGCCCCATGAGCTGCAAGAACTGGTCGATGGTCAGATGGTTTGCATGTATCGCGGTGACTCATGGAAAGGTGAGGCTACGCCTTACTATCGTGAGTGGCCAGAGTACCACGGGGTTAAACCTAGCGTAGTTCGACCGCAAACCCTCGATGAAGAATATCCGGAGCCTGTAGCAACGGTCGAGGATGAATTACCAACGGTCAAGGATAACGGACAAGAGGTGAATTTGGATGACCTATTTAAAAAGCAGTAAGGCGTTGCTGATTATGCTTGTGTTGTCCGGTTGTCAGTCTACGGGCTTTCAGTCTGTGACTGTGCCGACATTCACCAATGAAGTGCCATTGAGCAAGCATCATCAGCGCCTCGATGGGGCTTTAGAAATTCGGTACCTGGAAAGCGCTGAGTTCGACCAAGCGTTAGCCTCCGGAGTTGGTGCGCTTGACGCTGGCAAAGTGAAAGAAAGCTATGCCAAGCGTGGCATTCCTCGTGGTTTTGCCACCCGTTCACCAGAAGGTGATTGTGTGGTTTACATGGAGCGCAAGCCCTCCAATGTAAACGATAGTACTTGGTTTTATGTGTTTGGCCATGAGGTGTTTCACTGCCTTATGCCGGACTTCCATTAATTTTTTTTCAGTGAAACAAAACAGTTGTTGGAGCTGGTAAAATTCCATCAGTAAATACGGGGCATCGGCCATCGTGAATCGGAATATAAAAGAAGAATTTAGTTGAGGCGTGGATTGGCTGCGGCTCGATGTTTTTGATTAACGAAATACGGAGCTTTGTATGAAAACATTTCTTAAAAATACCCTTATTATTTCAGTTGCAGTTCTGGCGCTTCAAGCCTTGTTGTTGGGTCTTGTTGTCAGTAATCCCAGCGCGATAGTAAATGGAGCTGATAGCTTCCTTGCTGGCTTAGTGGCCATGAATAAATTCACGGTAAGCATTGGTTTTATCACTGATATTCTGGTTGTTGTTGCCGCCCTGGTGTTGATCTTTCGTTTTGAAAAAGGCGTAACTTGGTTGGTGAAGTCTAAGCGCCTGTCACAATCACAAGCAGACTATCTACAGACCAAGAAAGTGCGTGTCCTTGTTGCGTTGTTAGCCGTTCCAATGTTGACGGTGATCGTATGACATTTACAAGCCTAAGCGACCTGTACTTCTTTGCTACAGGCGTGTACGCCCTTAACGTCATAACAAACATAGCTATCAGCACTAAGCTGATAGTTGCGCCTGTAATTGTGTTCGTTGTAACCGAGTTGATAAAGGCGATTGAAGGGGATGAAGAAGCTAAGGTGGTCATGCTTAACAAGCTGGAGATTGGCATTTATATACAAATGTTTGTGTTCCTGGCTGCGTTCATGCCGTTAGTGCCGTTCAAGGTGGATAGCTTCCAGCTATATAGCAAACAATGCGAAGGTTACGAACAACCCGCCATTGATAACGGCTTCTTTCGAGCTGATGGCCCCGCGAAGGATTTGCGGGTCATGCTGTCGAACAATGAGTTAAGGGTTCCGCTTATCATTGCACTGGCCCAAGCCTACGGAACGGGCTTCTCCATTGAATCGGTAGACCGCTTACCCTGTGGGTTTAACCTGACAGGAGCGCAAGATACCTTGATGAATAGCCGTATTATAGATACGGCCTTACGCATCGAGACAAAGGAGTTTGTAAAGCAATGCTATCAACCAGCCCTTAACAGGGCGTTACGTAATGGTGACAGTAACATGCCGTGGATAGATGATCCTCGCACAGAGTTACAGCCTTGGCCTGGTCATAATGCGTTTATGAATGATGCCTACTACGGGAACGTAGGAAGAGGCTTCTATTCTCAAGCCTTGTTACCTGGTTGGCAGGGGGCGCGAACCAATAGGGTTATCTCCAAGTGGTCTGAGAGCCAGCAAGCGGAAAGTAGAGGGGAAGTTGATTGCAGCGGTGGCCAGTGTATCCACCAAGTAGGCGGATTTCCTTCGTGTCGTGAGTGGTGGCAAGGTGTCGGAGCTGGTTATGGTGGTATCAGCGTTAGCACTAACGATATGAGTCTGCGTAAGCGTTTATGGGATAGTATGCCGGAGGGTGACAAGGACAAAGTGTGGCCATTACTTAAAGCGTCATACACCGATGGTTCCGATACTTGGTATCAAGACAGGCTTATGGAAAAAGCGTATTTCAGCAAGGTGGCCATGCACCGCATTCAAGGGGTTGAAACAAGAGACTATGGGCTTCAAAGTGAGGGGATTTGGGGGACGGCAGGCAATTGGTTTAACCGTCTCGTTGGTACGGCTGGCAATGCAATGATGATGATTCCGGATTACGCTGAAGCCAGTTTGATACAGTCTGCGGCCCCGATGATTAAAGGCGCTGCTGTGCTTATTTTACTGGTAGCCTTTCCGTTGGTTCTCCTGGTAAGTCAGTACAGCATTAAAATGGCCACTACCGTTGGTGCGCTATTTGTATCAATACAGTTTTGGCCGTTCTTCTGGGAGCTGACAATTGTGTTTCAGAAATCATTTATTGAGACTGTGGCCAACAGTTCTCAGATCCCTTTGGTTGATGTGATCACGGAGCCTAATACCATGATGAACAGTCAACGCCTGACAGATGCGCTATTTATTGCGTTCCCGTTTATCCTGACCTCATTATTAACCTACGCAGGATTAGGCTTAGGTGGAGCTATGGGGAGCTTTCAAGGTATGAGTAAGGGGGCTGGCAATGCTGGTCGGAAAGGTGGTGAGGCTGCAAATAAAGCTGGAGGTAAGGTTGGTAAGAAGGTGGCCACAAAAGGAATGAGCAAGTAATTAGCTTTATTGACAGTACCGTCAATTACCAGTATTATTATTGGTGAGTTAAGAGGGAGAAACAGTCGGATTGAAAAATCCTCCCCGCCCGCTTGCTAGACGGTGTTTTGAACGAGTAATGTCGGATTAAAACATACGCAGGTGTTTGCGCAAGACGCATCGTAACTAGGTAATTCGGAAGTATATTTGTAAGGTAAGAGCTCTGTATCAACAGAGCTTTTTGCTTTTTATTTATGCCTATTTTTCTTTCTTCTTTTATGTGCGCGAGAATTTTGCTTTTTACTCTCTAAAGGTTTGCGCCCTTCCATTACGTTTCTTAAGGCAATAACAAAAGGCTTAGAATCGTCCCTTGCTGGGTTTATTAGTTTTTTGGCCTTTGAGTTTACATTTGGATCTACACAATATGCGCTTTCTATGAGCATGCTGGCTTCTTTGCTGTTAATTTTTGTGAGTACGAAAAAGACGAGATAGACCTCTTCAGGTCGATCTTCTATTTCTAAAATCCCACTGAGGCATGTTTTGTCATCACCAGCATTAGCTAATACAGTTACGTGAGAAGGGGTTTCTTCTATTAGCGCTACGAACTTTGGAAAAAGAAATGAATATTCCCATTTCTCTTTGCAAAATATACGAGACTCTTTTATTTTTGGAGGGGTCTTTACTTGTTGGTAATTGCCTTCGTGATGTATATAGCTATTCAGCCAATGACCGCTTCCCTCTAATTTTGCCCTATTAGCTTTATCATCGTCTGTAACTTCTCTGCTAAATAGGTGGTTCGTTGGTCTCATATGCACAGTGATAGGCCGAGTATCTCCATTTTGGCAGTCCATATCGATAATCAATGATAGATCTTTTAAGTGGTCAATCTTGTATTCGTTATCATCAACTTTAATTGGATCGAAATTGTTATTTTTCGTCAAGTTTGCAATCCTGTAGAGAAGTTAAGTGTGTTTATATTTATTCTTTACGAACCCATTGGCCACCGTTGTCGGCTGAGTTTTCACCTTCAAAGCTAGTAGCAATATCATTATCACCGTTGAGGCGGTAAGAGTTAGAAAAGCTATTCTCACTGTCATAATCATTTTCTGGCCTGTCAGTTGTTCCAACGCCTTCCTCCATTGTTTCTAAAATTGACTCAAGGAGTATCTTGCCGAATGATTTTAGTGGGTTCATATCTTAATCCTAATTAGAGGGCTGTTTTTAACAGTTTCCCCCCTAGTTATAGTAATAAATATCAAGAGAAGATGTTTTTAACATAATGCCCGTTGTCGGCGCTTTTCGGGGGTTTTTGTGTTATCCCCCGAATTATGCTTGTAAGCTCTATTTTTGTAGTTTTTACTACTTTTCTCTTGTTTCAAGTTTAAGCCTATAACTTGTATGTAAATTGGCCAATAAATACATTGTAAGTATTTTAGAAGTATTTATAAAGTATTAAAAAAGTCTTTGTTGTCCTTTCATGAAGTTTTCAGCAGCAAGTAAGGCTTGTTGTCGAATGTAGACTGCGACAGGCATTCCTAGTCGCTTTGCGACACCTTCAATTAGTTCAAATTCAGCATCATTCATATTCATAGTAAAGCGCCCTTTCCGTTTTTGGTTCGCTGGCATCTCTGGTCTGCCAAGTTTGGTGTCTTTGCTTTCCGTTCCTGACTCCCAACTGCTATTAGGGTCTTGCTTTGTTTCTTCAATCCAATTTTTAGTCATGGGTTTTCTCCAGAATATTATTTACCAAAGCTTGCACTTCTGTGCGTGCTCTTTTGGTTCCGTTTAGGGAATCTGTTTCGCGGGTGAAAATGGTTTTGTAGTCATTCATTGTTCTGGCGTAGATAGCCAGGTAACTAATGAGTTCATGGTTGGGGGCTAAATGAGTTCGAACTTCTTTCTGATCGCTTACCCGTTTATCGAAACAGCTTAGTACGTTGATAAGGTTCTCAGGTTCTACAAGGCTGTTGATTGCCTTAGCGCTATCCAAGTCAAGGCGTGAAGCTCTAACTGGAGCCACAACGACAGAGCTATTTTGGATAATGGTTTTTTCTTGATTATTCAGGTTGGCCGTAGGTCTGAAATCAACAATGAAAAAGTCACAATCAGGACGGCTATTCGGATATTGGTCTGTAACATCGAATGCGAAACCGCCCCTTTTATAGGTGTTATAAAGTGCAAGCTGCGGATCTGCATCGTAGGCTAGGACTCTCTTTCCATGCTTCACTGTCAGGCAATCAGCAAGGTGTGCGGTTAAAGTTGTTTTGCCTACCCCCCCTTTTGGAGACCAGACTGAAATTATTTTCATTTTTTTTACCCCTGATTCTTGATTTATTTAAACGTAAAAAATGCTTTTAAAGCATTTAATAAGTACTTATAAGTGACTTTAGAAGTATTTATAAAGTATGTAAATAGTAGAGTTTGCGTTATTTGAAAAAAGGGCGTATAAAGTGATCATGTTTAAAGTGATCACGTGTAAATAGTTATGACGCAACCAGTTTTACAGAGAAGCCTTGGGCTTAGACAGCCGTCTCTTGGCCGTAAAATGAGTGCTGAGGGAGTTCCCTTCAAACATCTACACGCAAAGATCCCCGCTGAACTTTACGAGCGAATGAATAGCATCTTAAAGGCTAAAAAAGCCAAAGGTGAGGGTTTGACCAAGATTGATGTGGTTGAGGCTCTTATACGCGAGTGGGTTGAGCAAAACGAAGAAGAATAGAAAGTAAAAAACCGCTGTTGGTAGCAGCGGTTCTTTGGAAGTATCAGAAAAAGACGAAAAACCAAGTTCTGACACCGAAATGTAGGTCTTAATTATGGGCGTTAGTAAGCGAGCCGTCAACGGCTAAATGCTACAAATCGCCCACACTTGTCAATCGCCCGTCTTTTTTTCTGCCACTTCCCCAAATGCACCAGGCATGGCGTAGGCTTTCGCGTAGCTGCTCACATTGGACGCACGAGACTGTTGGTGAGCTTCTCCTGGTGTTGGATAGAACGGGGATACCTCACATACTATCCAGCGTACGACGCGCACCACGGCGCTCTGTGCTCGCAACACAGAGGCGTTTGCACTTGTGGGTAACGGGGAACCAACCACGGCCACCACATTAAAAACGGCGAGGCAGTCCAGTCCATAGATGGGGACTAAAGCAAATGCAGTATGTCATCGGTGTGTCTCTCCGGCGCGTGAGGGGGGAGTTGGCTTGCAAAGTCAGCTTACTAATTTTAGCGGAGAGCAAGGCGGACCATCCCAAAACCGTTATACGGTGGCAGGAGGGCGAGCCTATCTTGGAGCGCAGCGGAAAGATAGCGAGCATAGGGTTTTTAACAAAAATAAAAAAAACCTTATTGTTCTTTGGGGAGTGACTACTGTGGGCTAGGGGAGTTAACTGCGTGTGTAGCCTGTGGTCAACTCCGAAGGATTGTCCATCAGGCTATGCACCAGTTATCCCCCGATTTCCCGAAGGGAAAAGTCCCTGTAGTTGAACGACCATCTTTTAGAGGATTGAATAATGCTTAAAGCCGAATTGTATGCAACAAATCAGAATGGAAAGTTATCCTTTGATTGGGATAATCTGCAATTACAGTTTGATGATTTTCATGGCGAAGTCGAATTTCTGATTAACAAGGAAAATGCGGCTTCTGGCCATAAGGAAAATGATTTGATGCTTTATGATTTAGAATTTACTAGAGGTAAAGCTGGAGAATTAATTCTACTGAGTTGTCTTGTCAGATAATGGAGGTTACATGGAGTTAGGTGTAGGGCTACACATTTTTGAATATGTTGCCGGAGGGGAAACCCTGTTTTGCTGTGTCAGCAAAACAGATTATGAAAAATATGGGGACAAATGCTTTTCAGAACCACGGATTACAAAAGGGGTGTCCGATGATCAAGATGAAGCATTCCAGGACTATCAACTCAATTTTATTTTGGCCGCTGATGTTGGCCTTGAACCTGACGAACGGCACGCTCACTAGCTGCCAAAATTTACAGGGCAAATAAAAAGGGCGCTTACCAAAAGCGCCCTTTTTATTTGCGTCTCAATTACGACAGATCGCCCACGTTGTAGTAGTTAATTTTCTCGATGGTGATGCAGTTCTATCGCCCCTCTAGTTTCATCCGGATTAGTATCAAATTCATTGTAGGGAATTTGATGCGGGGCTGAGTTATCGCGTCACTCCTAGGTGAGTTGAGCCGCAAGGCGAGACGAACCGAGAGGGAGTGACGCGATAGCGTATTGAAGCGCAGCTTCAACAGAATAAAGAGGGGGAGATAAAAAATTGACAGTTTTGGAGAGGGATGGTACATTTTACGCACAACATACGTAACCCTAGTACGTTGTAAAAACGAAGCATTTGCTATCGTGAAAACGGGAACTGAACTTCGGTTTCCACTAGAGATTTGAGAGTGTCGATACTCACAAAAAAGCAGAAGTACGAGAACCGGAACTCGCCCAAATACCGAGATTTAAGTGAACCCTAAACAACACCATTATCCAGGAGATTTAAGTGATCCCTAACACACCAAAAAAGGAGATATGTAATGACCTAACTAACCCTGTGCTACGCACAAAAACTTAAATACAACTTGCCGTGTACGCCCTGTCGGGAAGCAACCAAGTTGAGGCTAATTGGCCACTTTGAACTTACGTCTTTATCTGACTTCGGTCAGGAATCATACGCTTCCAACGTATGGTTGACGTTTAACACTTAC
Organism: Pseudoalteromonas sp. Of11M-6; assembly: GCF_022347905.1. NCBI lineage: Bacteria > Pseudomonadati > Pseudomonadota > Gammaproteobacteria > Alteromonadales > Pseudoalteromonadaceae > Pseudoalteromonas > Pseudoalteromonas sp. Of11M-6. The sequence goes on from NZ_JAKRFW010000085.1 coordinate 9,392, forward strand.
CATTTGGATTTTTCGGTTCAAATAGTTAGTTGGGGAAATTATGAGTACATTGAAATATCAGCTTCAAGGGCTGATGAAGCGCAATGCTGACGGTAGTTTTGCAACTAAAGCTGAACGCCACAAAATACTGTCTCAGGCCGCTACGCAATTAAAAGAGGGTGGTTATAAACTGCCTAATCCAAACTCGCTTAAACCAAAGCATGTTGAATACTTGGTTGAGCGTTGGAAATCAGAAAAGCTTTCCCCTAGTACGATAAAAAATCGTATGGCGCACGTCCGATGGTGGGCTGAGAAAATCGGCAAATCATCCATGCTCCCCAAGTCCAACTCTGGCTCAAATCACGCGATAAAACTCGATATAGAAAAGCGCTGCTATGTTCCTACTGAGAGCAAGGCTAAAGATTTAGACCTAGAGAAGTTGGCCAAAGTTGGTAATTCCAATGTCAAACTATCCTTAAAGCTCCAAAAAGAGTTCGGTTTGCGCCGAGCAGAAGCCATTAAATTCAGACCGTCTTACGCCATTCGTGGTGACAAATTGGTGCTAAAGGCATCTTGGTGTAAGGGTGGCCGCGCTAGAGAACTCCCCATAAGAACAGAATCACAGCGAGAAGTGCTGCGAGAAGTTCAGCAAGCGGCAGGGAATGGCAGCTTAATCCCTAACGATAAAACGTATATCCAGCAACTTAGATCCTATGAGCGAGAAACCAGCAATGTTGGACTCGATAAAATGCATGGTTTACGTCACATGTACGCACAAGAACGCTATCACGAGTTAGCAGGGTGGAAATGCCCGTTAGCAGGAGGCCCAACAAGCAAAGAACTGTCTCCGGAAGAAAAAGCAATTGATCGTGATGTACGCAACCTAATCACAGAAGAACTCGGCCACACCCGAGAGCAAATTACCGTTCAATACATAGGCCGATAGGAGGTTAACTTGGCTGTAAAAATTACACATAACGGGGAATCAGGTATGTTCATTCCAGATTCGGAGTGGAAAACATTCATAGCGAAGGTTGAATCCCTAAATGAGAAAAATGAAGCGCTGGAGCTGGAGGTAGAAAAGGCTCGGGGTGAACAGAAGTACAAGCTTAAAAAGCTGTCTCAAATCATCGAGCGTAAGGATAAGCAGCTAGAGGTACTGCGTAGCAAGCAGGAGGGCTAAAGTTTGAACTTTTTAATGATATTTGCGGGGATTGGCGGGGGCG
>NZ_JAKRFW010000086.1:0-10121 GCF_022347905.1 Pseudoalteromonas sp. Of11M-6
TATTAGCCTTGCCCTTCCATGGCTCGTATCAAAGCGCATCCATGCGCTCCTCGTTCATTCTTTTTAAACGACGCGATCGAGCGAACCAAGAAAACGTCGCCCCAACATCACACTTAATCCTCAAATCCTAAGCCGATATAGTGCAACCGTCTTGTAAGGCACGTCCCTGTACCAGACAAGACTTGGCCGACATCCTGTCGGCACATTGCATATCAGCTTACGCTTTTCGGGTGTGATGGAGGGGGAAATAAGTTGTCTGTTAGCTGTCCACAAAGCCATCAGAAACATAGTTGCTTGCAAGCACCACAAGAATTTATCAGCGCCTTGTGTCTCCCTCATCACACCCGAAAGTAAATTGCCAATGAGTCATTTGCGTGAAAAGTGGTGACAGGGCCAAGGATGGCCCTTACACCGAGGTGACGTTCATATTGGTAATTTACTTGAGGAGTCAGTGTGATGTTGGGAGTGCTTTTTCTTTTGCGCAACGATTCTTTGGGCATCAAAGAAAAGTATGTCGTAGCCCATGGATGGGCGTCGAAATCCGTCAGGAGGACATATCAGCCTTACCCTCCATGGCTCGTATCAAAGCGCATCCATGCGCTTCTCGTTCATTCTTTTTAAACGACGAAAAAGAACGAACCAAGAAAACGTCGCCCCAGCATCACACTCAATCCTCAAAAGTCTCCAATCAATTTGAAGGGTGAAATACCATATTAGCGTCGTTAAAAATTTCTCATTTAGAACAACTAAATAGCAAAATTTTTGCCTTGCCTATATGGATATAGGTACCTTGGCGGTAGCAGGACGCGAGAGCGGAGCTACTAAAGCTATTTCTCCGCTTCAAATTGCTCATTTACCTAATACGATTGGTATCGCAACCGCCTTGTAAGGCACGTCCATGATGCCAGAAAAGACTTGGCCGACATCCTGTCGGCACATTGCATATCGACTTATGCTTTTCGGTTGTGATGGAGGGGGAATACGTTGCTTGTGAGATCGTCTACGATTTTAGCGATTTAAGCTGCTTTAAAGCATTGCAAAAACTATCATCGCAGAATGCTTCCTAATTCACAGTGCAAATAGTGTTGTAGGAGACGGTTTACCCGCCGAGAAGTTAAGTTTGTTGGGGGATGAGAGAGTGCCTTGTCATTAGGTATCAAAGAAGCCCATGGATGGGCGTAGAAACCTGTCAAGAGGACGATCTGACTTTATACATAGTCTCGAGTTAATGTTGAACTTTAGTGTGGAACAATCGTATATTGCTCCACACTAAAGTGATTCAGCTAGTCATCTAGCTTTACGGCCCCAGCTATCCTATCTATTTTCACTGAGCCTGAACCTGATTCGGTAATGGTCAAGGAACCGGCATTTACCACACGAATATTTCCAGCGCCGTCTTCTATTTGAACATGGCCCTTAATTGCTTCGATATCCGTATTGCCCGAACCATCAACGATAGTGACATCGCCTTGGGCGTGACGAACTCGAATATTACCGGATTCATCATCGATTTTAATATTGCGTCCGCCTTCAACAACCAGTGAGCCAGAGCCATCGATGATATCTGCGTTACCGCTAAAACCGCGAAGGGTTAGATCGCCAGACTCATCTTCTATTTTGATATCTGTGCCGCCAGTCACATCAATATTACCCGAGCCATCCTCCAACTCTAGTGTATCGACTAATCCCTTTATAGTTATGTCGCCAGAACCATCGTCGATAACAAGTTGCTGGACGTTAGTGATATGGATATTGCCACTGCCGTCATCAATTTCAGCACCTTGAATATCTTCCAACGTGATATTGCCAGAGCCATCATCTAGTTTGATAAAACCTTTGATATTTTTGATGGCTATATCCCCCGAACTGTCATCAAGTGTTAGCGCAAGTTGGCTTGGCATGGTGATGGTTAAGTCAATTCTAGGGCTATTATTGCGATACCATTGTACACCAGAACTTGTATCTGAGTCGGCCACCAATATGGCGGTATCACCTGATTTTTCCAATGTAAGTTGGTAGTTTTCTGCTTCTGTGGTTAACACGGAGGCTTCCACTTGGATGTCTTGTTGATTGTCGTATCCAATGATCTGGATATTACCCGAGGTGGTATTTGCATCAAGTTTGCTGATGTCTGCAGCGTTGAGTTGCAAAGATTTATGGAGTGCTTTGGTTGCTGCTGCGCTTGGAGATATATGCACAACACAGCCAGATAAAAGGCTAAGTGCAGCTAAACTGGTGAAGAGCTTTTTCATTGTTGTTATTTTCCATAGTGGTGATGACATGATGTTATCATCCAGCAATAGTTATACCAGAATGAAGATATAAAAAAATCAATAGATTAAGAAGGTAGCGAACTTTTGAGTGGTCAAAATAGCGAAATCAAATAGTGAGCTGAGCCAAAAGTTTGCAGATATGACTGTCATGTGGTTGTAAATTCGACAATGTAGTCTGACACTATTGTTTGTTTATTTTCCTAACAGTGCAATGAAAGACACGACCAAGCTACACGCTGTCAATCCGAAATCATTCGTTGATAGTCACTGTAAACCAGACGCAGCAGTCTTTTTAGGAGTTGGAAGTGCCGCCAGCGCTGCAACTCTTGGGTGCTCTACCTGTGTATTGACCCACAGAGGCCTACCTTGGTTATTGATAGATTGTGGCTTTGATACGGTGTCGCGTTATAAAAAGCATTTTTCGTCATTACCCGATGCTGTGTTTATCACCCACCTTCATTATGACCATGTTAGTGGATTGGAGCAGCTTTACTTTCAGGCTGCATTGAGTCAGCACCAAATCACGTTATATGCCCCAGCAGAGTTAATCGTTGGGTTGTGTAATATGCTCGCGTACACCGGACTGAGCGAAGGGACTTGCGGCGTATGGCAGGTTTTCCGTTTATATCCAATTTCAGAAAGCTTTCTTCATCGTGGGCAACGTATACATAGTTATGCCGTTCGTCATCATGAGCCCAATAGCGCTTTTTCGTTACATCTCCCAGGTAGCTTGTTTTACAGTGGTGATACCAAAGCTATTCCTGAGCTGCTCCATCACTATGTCAGTAACGGCGAAGTTATTTTTCATGATTGCGGTCTTGCAAACAACCCCAGCCATTGCTCCCTTGATGAGTTGTTGACGAGCTATCGCGAAGACATCATTAAAAATATTTGGGTCTATCATTACCAGCATCAAGAAGATGTTGTGAAGTTCGAACGCGCAGGACTCAAAGCGGTGCTTGCTGAGCAGCCGATTGCGCTTTAATTTTGCGACTGAGAGGTTAAATAGGCTTTTAATTCTCGAACAAACTCGCTGCCGATCTCATGGTGTATCGCTTTTATTTTTTCGGCGCACTCAGTGGTGTTGTTATCAAGTGCCGAATACTCTAACGCCTGTAGATGTTCAGCTAGTACCTCTGCACCCACTGCTTTTGCGGAGGTTTTGAGGTAATGGGCTTCGTCTTTTAACGCTTGAAAGGCACGAGTTTGGTAAGCAGTTTTAATTTTTGCGCAACTAGATTTCGATTGTACTAGAAAGTCGGTGTAAAACTTTTTCGCCGTAGCAAAATCATCACCGATTAAATCGATAAGCACCTGAGGGTTGAGGGTTTTGCTCATTGTGTAAAGTCCATATCTAACCATTTACCTAAGGTGTTTTTAAGCTCTTGTAATCGCACCGGTTTGCTAACATAGTCATTCATGCCACTATCTAAACAAAGCTCTTTATCCCCTTTCATAGCAGCGCCTGTGACGGCAACAATAGGAATGGCGCTGCGCTCTTCTTTGGACTCAAATGCGCGAATTAACTTAGTTAATTCATAGCCATCTATCTCCGGCATATGGCAATCCGTCAACAAAAGCTGATATTGCTGGCTTTTATACATCGCCAAGGCCTCTTTGCCGTTATTGGCGATATCACAGGAAACTCCAAGTCTAGAAAGCTGTTTGACGATGAGTTTTTGGTTAAAGGGGTTGTCCTCGGCAAGGAGTATATGCTGCTTACCACTAGTATCCGATTCATCATCGGTAGGGCTAGATACTTCATCGTCTAGTGAAAGGAGCGCATCTAGTTCACTGAGATCGTTTAATTCACCTAAATCAGTCTCGTCACTTTGCTGACTTACTTTCAGTTTGCTCAATAATTGGCCGATAGCGTATTGAGTCTGCGGTGCAATTGGTTTTGGTGTGGTTAACGCTGTACTGTTCAAGTTAGCAAACGCCTTTTCATCAACAAATACTAACTCTGGAATAGGTGAGCGTATTTGCTCTGCAGAGGGGGCGGCTTGCGTTGTGACAGCACGAACAAGTGCAGTATCGTCAGTCTCTTTGATTTCACTGGGTGACTCGATGACTTTGATCTCATCGCAAAAATGCGTGCAGGCATTGTACAACTGAGTCAGCGCCAACGAACTCTGCCAAGGCGCATCACTTAACCAATAAAGCGTAGTAAATATAATATTGGGTTGCTGCTGTGTTCTTGGACGCCAAATAGGAATGGTAATGGTAAAAGTTGAGCCTTCAGCTGATTTGCTTTTTAAGGCGACCTTGCCACCCATTAAGTCAATAAGCTTGCCACATATTGCAAGCCCTAATCCGGTGCCGCCGTACTTTCTCGTGATAGAGCGTTCGGCTTGTGTAAAGGGGGTAAACAGTTTCTTTTGGACTTCCGGTGCAATGCCAATACCATTGTCTTCTATCTTAAATATCAAGTGAGATAAGGCTACGCCCTCGCACGCCCAGTGCACATTGATGGTGACTTTCGCGCCGCCTTCTCTATCTGCAACGCTAAATTTGATGGCATTGCTGACAACGTTAAAGATAATTTGCCGCACTCTATTTTCATCGCCAATCACTTCTAGCGGTAGCTTTATGTCCTCATGCACCGTTAATTTTACTGATTTGTCTCGCGCGTGGGCTTCGAAGGTTTTGATAATGTTATTGAGCATTTTGGAAGGGGAGAATGGGTAGCTTTCAAGCTCCATTTTCCCTTGTTCAACTTTGGCTAAGTCTAAAATGTCGTTCAATATTGAGACTAAATTATTGGCTGAAATAGACGCAGTTTCTAAGAGTTCTTGGTTATCTTCATCTAGATCTGAGAGCGCCATGAGATCTAAGGAGCCAATAATACCATTCATTGGGGTTCTGAGTTCATGGCTCATCATGGACAAAAAGTCTGATTTAGTGCGATTGGCCTGCTCGGCTTTAATAATCGCGGCTTCAAGATCGGCGGTGCGCTCTGCGACGCGTTGTTCTAACTCTTGATTAATGTGTTGGAGCTTTTTCTGGGCAATATATACATCGGTTTGATCGATAACAACACCATCAATACGTGCTGGCTGACCCTGTTCATCAAGTCCTACAACACCTTTGGCATACACTACAACAATGTCCTGGTCGTTAAGCAGGCCGCGATAGCGCTGTTCAAAGATTTTGCCTGAATTCAATGAGGCTTCTAGCGCTTGCGTAACACGTACTTTATCGTCGGGGTGAAGGCTTGCTTCCCAGAGGTGTAAATTGCCAATATCGTCTTCCGAAAGTTTAAAAATATCATTGGCCTGATGATCCCAATTCCAGATCCATTGATTCGCTACTCGTATTGCTCGCCAAGTACCTATTTTCCCCGCTTGCATCGCAAGTTCTTTACTTTCTTCTGCATCATGTAATGCGACTAACATATCTTTTTCGTGAGTACAGTCAGCTAAAATCCCATAAACACTGTGTGTGCGAATACAATACTTAACTTGCTCTCCCTTAAATTCAAACCAATGAATTGTTCCTCTAACCTCAAGTCGGAACTCAAAATGCAGCATAAGTCCTTGCTCAATATGGTGAGCGAGTAGCTCGGCAAATAGCGGCTGATCTTCTTGGTAAATCATGCTTTTTAAGGTGTCCCAGTCTAGTTCTGCCGAGGCTGGGAGGCCTATCAGTGATTTGAATTTAGGAGAGAAATACGCTGTCTTATTAAGGAGATCGTAGCACCAAACCCCTAGGTTTGCGCTGTTGACGGCGTGGCGCAAAATTCGAGTTTGTTCGTCTTCTAATGGATTTTGACAATAATAAGTAGAGAGCTCGGCAATATGTACAAATATTTCGTTACTGCGAACATCATAAAACGACAGCAAAAATTGTACGTTTGGTGATGTGCGCAACGACACTTGTATCAAAGAACCATCAGCAATCGTCTTTTGCTGTTCTTCTACACATAAAGGAAAGATGAATAAGTCTTCAAGATGTTTATTGATGACGTTATCGACGGGAGCGAACAGTTTTTCCGCAACGGCGGTTGTGTGACTGACATACCACTCAGATGTAACAATCAAAATTGGCATACTGTCTTTTAGTGCTGTTAGCATCGTATCCCCCCATAATATCCTCATAAAACAATATAGCAGTTCATGATTAACTTGCTGGATTTGTGGTCAATCTAGAGAGGTTTAGGAGAATGTGTAAAGCTTGTAGATCGTAGAAGTTTGAGTCTAAGTACCGTACTCATGAGACCCACAGGCATACCGATGCGCACGGTAATACTGAACTGAGCGAATGGCTTAGAAAGAATCGGCTATAAACGATGACGGATTTCACGTTGAGACTAAGCGATTTGCTATATCAAGTCTATAAACTGTAATATGTCTTTGTACCCCAAAAAGGGTGATATGGTTAAAAATAATAAAAGGATTCCAAGTTGAAACGTTATTTATCAGTGGTCATCGCAGGCTCACTCAACGCACTTACGTATAGTGGCCAAGCTTATGCACAGCAAGACCTGACTAATGAGGAGAATATCACCGCGATTGTTGAGCAACAGGTAGCGGCCTATAACAAGCGAGATATAGATGCATTCGTCGCAACGTATCACGATGATGTAGAAATTCACTACTTTCCTGGTGGAATAGCGTATTCCGGGAAAGAAAAACTGAAGAAAACCTATACACAGCTTTTTAATAGGGTCACTTGCCTGAGCGCCAAAATAAGTAACAGAGAGATCCAAGGGCGCTTTGTTGTAGATACTGAGGTTATAGAGTTTTGTCTAATGCGTGATGGTGAGGAATATAAATCAAATTATAAAGCCATCGCGACCTATGAAGTCGTCGATGGATTGATTAAGAGAGTCTTATTCTTAAAAGAAAAATAGTCAGCAGTGTAAAGCAAGATTTTGCTTTCCTCTAACCGTACGAGTACCACATTACTCAGTGGTTTACACCGCCTCTACATTGAGTCTTTCTGCGAGCAGCTGGCGCTGAGTATTTAACCCTCTGTAGTCTCTAAGTCCTGCGATAAGTGCCCTGATTAATACGGTATCGGGGTTTTTACTTTGTAGTTGAGCTTCCAAGAGAGCGATTGTGTGGTCTACGATCTCACGCTTTTGTGGTGTGAGTTTTAGCTTCTGAGACTTTTCTTGGAGCTGTATAAAAGCTTGTTGGATTTTTTGTTCGTGGAGTTGTCGTTTTTTGGCTTCGATCTCTTTTTGGGACGGGAAGTCCTGCTCGGTTAATACCGGCAACAGTGCTTGATTTGGTAGCGCTGTACAAATTGAGTCCATACATGAGACTACCCAATTAACCAGCTTTTCAGTGTCGAAATCAATACCTTCGATCACGGGAAGCGAAAGGTAGTTAGCTATAATACCATCAAGGGTCATCGCAAGATCGGTTTTCCATGGACGAACTTGCTCGCCATAGTTTTCAAGTAAAAAACCTTCTTGTAGCGTAAGCCACGTTAAGCGAAACTCTTGATAGAACATGATCAAGTTATTTGAAAAGCTCAGTGACTCCTCCTGCAATAAGAGCTGAAACATCGCTTGGTACTGCTGTAAATCTTCGTGCTGGAAGCGGATTTGTTGTTTTAACTTGGCAATTGGAGTCAATTTATCACTTTCTAATATCGCTCTTATTTTATCCAGCAGATCCGCTGTTTGACTCTCAAAAACGGCTAATAGTAGTTCGTCTTTTGACTTAAAGTGTAAGTAGATAGCACCTTTCGAAATGCCCACCTTATTGGCGATAGTTTGCATGCTAAAGGCACTATCGCCCTCAGCTAAAAGTAACTGCTCCGCGCATGCTAGTATTAATTTCCGCTTATCAGACATAGCTCCTCCTGTTCACATTGCAGTATACAGTCAATTTAAGAATGACCAATAGGTCAATTTTAAATTGACTAAATTCAAAGTTTGGTCAATTATTATGTTGTCTATTCAACGGGGACATAATAATTATGAACAATACATCATCTTTAATTCAACTAGTCAGGCGTACGCGGCCAAGTCGCCTATTACTATCAACTCTGGTTTTGTTTACACTGATCTCTAGTATTTTAGGTTTATTGGTGCCTTTGCAAACGAAAAATCTGCTGGAAGAACTTGGAGAAAATGGTCATTTTTCAAATGAACAGGTAGTCATATTAATTATGGTATTAGTATTTTCCGCTGTGCTAACAGGGTTGATGACTTATATCATGGGTAAAATTGGCAATGAGCAAAAGCTTAAATTACGCGGAGACCTTTTTCAGCACCTCATTCGTTTGCCTGTTTCTTTCTTTGATAACACAAGGGCTGGGGAGCCGGCGAATCGCATCGTAAAAGACACTGAAATTATTGAAAACCTAGTGAGTGAGCAGTCTGTATCTTTTATATCTGGTGTAGTTTCATTATTTGGTTCTTTTATTATTCTATGGTTTTTAGACTGGCAAATGACACTCGTGATGCTCAGTGCAGTTACGGTTAGTTTTCTGATTATCTTACCGTTTTCCGTAAGACTGACGGATCTGTCTAAGTCATTACAAGATACTGAAGCCTCTATGCTAGGAAGGTTAACCGAGCTGTTTGCTAATATCCGCTTAATAAGAGCACAAGGTGCAGAGAAAACAGAAGCTAAAAATAATAACAATGAATTGAAGTCACTCTATAAAACCGCAATGTCAGAACATACGCTCTTAGCTACCATGGGCGCATTGGTGAATTTAGTGATCATGGCTTCGATAGTGTTAGTACTAGGGTTTGGCGCATCAAGGGTTGCCAACGGTGCGATGACCCTAGGCGCTTTTGTTGCGTTTATTATGTTTTTACTGAACATTGTGTTGCCGATGGGGCAGTTAAGCATGGTGGTAGCCGCTTTTAATAAAGCAAAAGGAGCGGCCGTTCGTATTAATGAGATCTTAGCAACGACACCACCAAATGAAAGTGGTCATACGATTAGCCTGACTGATAAGTCAATTTATTTTCGCAATTTATCTTTTAGTTATGCTAATGATAAACCGGTATTTAAAAGCTTGAGCTGTGAATTCTTAAGTGGAAAGACGACCGCTATAGTTGGGCCATCAGGAGTTGGTAAGTCTACACTCTTTGCTTTGTTGCAGGGCTTTTATCAGGCGCAACGTGGTTACATTGAAATTGCTGGGCTTAATGTTGAAGAGTTAGACCGAGCCAATTTAAGAGCGCAAATTGGCTACGTTGCGCAAGAGAGCCTGCTGTTGTGCGGCACCTTATATGAAAACTTGGTCTACGGTGCTTTTGAGGCAATAGATGATGAACAATTACAGCATGCCATTACCACGGCCGATTTAGCAGAGTTTATAGCGACACTACCTGATGGGTTGAATACTCAAATTGGTGAGCGTGGCATTACTTTGTCTGGCGGACAAAGGCAACGAGTTGCATTAGCGCGAGCACTATTAAAAGACCCTGCATTGCTGCTGTTGGATGAAGCAACGGCAAGCCTTGATTCACAAAGTGAAGCAGCTATTCAAATTGCCCTGAAAAATGCAAAAAAAGGTCGTACTACAATTATCGCCGCACATCGACTCAGTACGGTTATGGATGCTGATAATATTATCGTCATTAACAAAGGTGAGATTGAGTCACAGGGAGATCATCAGTATTTGATGCAACACTCTTCGCTTTACCAAAGCTTAGTGAATAAACAGTTCAACCTTCAAGCTGCAAGCTAATAACTTTGGTTGAGGCCCGTTAGTTGGATAGGTGGAAAGTGAATGAACAGCAACGTCATTAGTAAAAGATTGAATTAGGGCCTGTTGACCTTTGCTGTTTGATTTTTGTTCTCCTGAGTGTGTTTTGGTCGCGACGCTCGACTTGCCGCCTAGTAATCTAGGCAAAAGTTGAGCAACAATGAACAA
>NZ_JAKRFW010000087.1:0-9267 GCF_022347905.1 Pseudoalteromonas sp. Of11M-6
ACACATGAGAGCCTTGGTAACTTGCCTCCGGCGATTTACCGCACTAAGTTGGAAAACTCCAGTTTAGAGGTGTGCCATTAAAGGGGAAGTGGACAATACCATCTACTTCCATGTTTTTCTCGAGTATATAAGGGCTTAATGAAATTACGGTTTTCACGTTCACAATTTATTTTATTTATGTGATTCCGCCATGACCTTGAATTATTTAGTCTAGTTTTATAGCCCATTGCTGATAATGGATTGAGTGATTTATGTGTAAACCCTGCTTCGAATATACTTAATCCTTCTTCAAGATCTGTTGACGCGAGTGAATACCCATATCCCCATAAACCGGCCAACGAGAGGCTTACTACAATTATGATATGCTTACCTGAGATGTTCATCCCATTCATCCTTAATATATTTCAAATCTCGATTTTTAAATCTGCAGATATTTGCCATGCACAAAAAAGCTAGCATTTTAATATTTATGTGACATGCAGCTTATGTTGCATAGTAGCAAACAGATCAGATAGCAGACACTCATCATAATATAGATGCGAATTGTGATGGGTGTCTGTGTTAGCCCCTTACTTATGAGTAATTGTTGATAAGTAGTTACACAAAATTAGTTACTGCCTCGAAGAATGAGCGGCAGCCAAGCACTTGACGTCATTTTTTATGGGCATGTTATGTTTCTATGTTCAACTCTGATTTACTTATTTTTCTAATCTGTTCTATAGCACTGCTAGTTTCACGAGAAATTCGGTAAAAGTGATCATCCCACTCTTCGTGCTCATCTGTCTTTGATAATTCAGACTTCAAATTTTTTATCGTGTCTTCTACCTTAGTATCAAGATAAATTGATTTAACTTCGATAATTTGAAACAGCGAAGATAATGCTTCTTCATATTTTATTTTTAACTTTTCAGCTTCTTCTCTTGTTGTAGGGTCATTTGCTTTTTCTTTGTATTCAGCTTTTTCTTTATTCCATTGCTCTAATAGAGTTCCATCATCGTGATTGTAATGAGACATATATGGATGTTGATGATTAATATACTCCCACTTTTCATACTCTGAAAGCTGGTGTGACACATAGCATTTAACATGAAATAAAAGCTCAAATACAACTTCGTATGCTTCTTGCTTTTTTACCCATACCTGTTGAGAGATCCAACTTTTGTTGGACAGCTTAGTTTTTATTCCCTCAACAAGACTTGTGTTTTGACTAAGTTGGCTCTTTAACTCAATAAAATCTTCTTTGTTGGCATAGTTCTTACCTTTTTCTTTAAAGTAAGATGCTAACCAACCACCAAAACCAGCACAAACTCCAACAACTATGTAAGTTGTTAAATCAAGAGATTGCTTGAACTGAATTGAGCTTAATACATCAATCAAATTTTGATTATTCATACGACCTAACTAAGAAACATAACACTTTAGTATTTATGCAACACGATGTTTGTGTTGCATAATCGCTTGTTGGACTGAGCCACCACCTGCTCGGTATGTCAGAGCAGGTGTCATTTATACTATGGCTTACTTAGAAAAAATAGGCTTTTTTGGAGGCTTTCACTTTCCTAGCTAGTGTAATCAGTTTAGCTAGTGTTATGTAAGCTTTCCCTGCATTGCTCAGCGCTTATTATGTCTTCATTACACCTAAATTAGCCTTAATAAGCAATTATATTTTTTAGACGTACAGAGGCCGCTAGCCTGAGCAATTAGGCAGGTTAAATAATATAATTAACGCTCAGGACTGTGATTTATAAAAGCTTTCTAACTTATCTAAAAAACCATACAGTTTTTGGTTCATTTCGTCATAGTTATGACTCAGTAAAACGTCTGGCTCATCTACAAATCGATACTGTAAAGCGTCACTGAGGTCGTCATTTTCAATCAGTAATGCGACGATATCTTTGGTAAATTCCATATGGCACTGAAAGCCGTATACTAGGTCTCTGTAGGCGACAATTTGCCTTGGGCACCCCGCGCTATATGCAATCACTTGTGATCCATTGGTGAGCCCCGGCATATCATTATGCCAATGACCGACATCCAACACTTTTCCAAAATGACTAAATAATGGATGTGTCATCCCAGCTTCCGTCAAGGTTATCGGGTATTTTCCTATTTCACGTTCAGGGCTAGGTTCAAATGTTGCATCTAATGCTTCACCAATGAGTTGCGACCCTAGGCATATACCAAGCACGACTTTTCCGGCGGTAATCGAGTTCAAGATGACCTCTTGCTCACCTTTTGTATCGAAGTGTGGGCATTGCTCAATAGTTGTTGACGGATCTTGAGGTCCTCCCATTACAATCAAAAAATCTAAGCCTTCGATATTTTTTGGGAGCGCTTCTCCTTGATAAACTCGCGAATAGGTAATGGTATGACCGCGTTTATTTGCCCATGATTCATAGGCGCCGGGCGCTTCAAAATGTTCATGAACGATAAAGTGAATATGCATCTTTGTGCCTTGTAATTAACGATAGGCTGTAGATGGTATATTAAATTTGGATGGCGTAATTTATACTAACAGACGTTTAATGTTGATAAGTCGCCAAGATGCAAGCTAATGACCTCATCAAAGGTTCACCTAATAAACAAATCATAACCAAAACGACGAATATGGCTTCTGGTTATATTGATGACTTTCACTCACATTTGTGGCATCAAATTGTGTTTCCTTTGCAGGGGCTGCTGCAATCAAGTATCGGCGATAAAAGCGGGATTGTTCCTCACAATGGCATGCTCTACATACCCGCAAATACAGTGCATAAATCCATAGCGATTACAAATACACAGTTTTTGGCGATTTACCTTAATCCCGACAAATATGTTCAGTATGGAGACAAACCAAAATCCTGTCTGGTAACGCCATTTATTAAAGCATTAATACTGCTTCTATTTGAAAACGAGACGCTCACTCAAGCAGAGTCCAATATCACACATTTGCTAACGGTATTGCGAGATCAGATCGAGATCGCAAACCGTTATGAAATACCTTTGCTCATACCTACCGATAAACGTCTTTTATCCATTTTCTTACAGCTTAAAGAGCAACCGGATCTACCATTTACTTTAAAGGAATGGGCAACAAAAGTGGGCGCTTCTGAGCGCACTTTGTCGCGATTGTGCTCAAGAGAGTTTTCCCAATCATTTTCACGGTGGAGACAAAATGTGAGGTTAGTTTTATCTTTGCAATTGTTAGAGTCGCAAAAGAGCATACAGGAAATTGCTATCGAGTTGGGGTACGCTTCTGACTCTGCGTTTGTGCAAGCGTTTAAGAAATTGTTTAACCAAACACCCAGAAAATACCGAATTGCCAACTTACAGCACAACGTAAATTTATTTTGAGCAACTTCTGCTGCTTGCTCGTGACTTGCGCTAGAGACGAAAGTATCTTATCGCGAATGCTTTTAAGTTCTTCCCGCTTTATGTAGTCTAGGTGGGATTTGATTATTGGAGGCATTTCGCGATGTTGCGAATTCTTTTATGTGCTAGCTTAGGATTAGCACCAAGTTTTGGGTTGGTTGCCAAAGAGGTAATGACCCCTGACAAGCTTTGGCAAGTAAAGCGCGTGAGTGCGCTTGGGTTATCTAAAGACAAAACCCATGTGATTTATCGAGTTACAACTCCTAGTGTTGAAAACAATGACTTTGATAGCAAAGTTTATCAAGTGCCGTTAAAGGGTGGGCTGTCCCAGCTTTTAAGCGCATATCAAGGGATATTGTCAGACGACAACATTTCGCCAGATGGCAGCAAAAAACTATTTCATGACACCGTCAATGTTGAAGCTGTGTTGGCGACGGATAGACATAAAGCACTTACGCAAGCAGATGCTTATGTGTTTGATGATTTAAATTACCGCCATTGGGATACCTGGAAAGACGGCAGTGTCAAACATGTGTTCTATCAGGACCTGACTACTGAAGAAAAAGTCGACATCATGAAAGGGATGCCTTTTGATAGTCCGACGTCACCATTTGGTGGTTCAAGCGATTATGTTTGGGGCCCTAAAGGTGAAAATATCTACTACGTCAGTAAAAAGCTGACTGGCGCAGAATATGCGAGCAGCACCAACACAGATATTTATCGTTATAACTTAGCCAGTAAGAAAACCACCAATCTAACCGAGCAAAACTTGGGTTATGATAAAAGCCCTGAGTTCTCATCGACAGGGTTGCTGGCTTTCTTACGTATGGATGAAGCGGGTAACGAGGCGGATAAAAATGACATTATCGTTAAGTTGGGTGACAGAGAAGTCAACTTAACTGCGCATTGGGACGGCACGGTAAGCAGTTTTGAGTGGAGTCATGATGGTAAGCATATTTATTTTATTGCACCAGTTGACGGAACAATCCAGCTATTTCAAGTAGCGGTGAACACCAAAACCAAAGCTAATCCAAAAATTAAGCAGCTAACTAAGGGCATGTTTGATGTAAATAGCATTGTCGCTGCCTTAGATGATCAGTTAGTGGTTACTCGCAATAGCATGAATCAAGCAAAAGAGATCTTCCGCTTTGATCTGAATAGTAAAAAGCTTGTTGCGCTGACAAATGTGAATGAGGCGTTTTATGCTGATTTGGATTTACCGAACGTTGAAAAGCGAATGGTGAAGACAAAAGACGGCGAAGACATGCTAACTTGGGTTATCTACCCACCTAATTTTGATAAGCGTAAGCAATATCCAACGCTGTTATACCTTCAAGGTGGTCCACAGTCGCCGTTATCACAGTTTTATTCCTTCCGCTGGAACTTCCAAGTGATGGCATCACAAGGCTACATTGTGGTTGCGCCAAACCGTCGTGGTATGCCAGGGCACGGTGTGAAATGGAACAAAGATATCAGCCAAGATTGGGGTGGTAAGGTAATGCAAGATTACCTTGACGCAATCGACGATGTTGCGAAAGAGTCATACGTTGACAACAAACGTATCGCGGCAGTTGGTGCAAGTTTTGGTGGTTATTCTGCGTTTTACTTAGCTGGCAATCATGATGGCCGCTTCAAAACTTTTATCGCGCACTGTGGCATTTTTGATTTGCGCAGTATGTACGGCACAACCGAAGAAATGTTCTTCGTGAACAACGAATTGGGTGGCGCGTACTGGGAGCAAAACAATGCGGCCATCAGCAAGGCATACAATCAGTTTAACCCAATCAGCTATGTGGATAAGTGGGATGCGCCTATGTTCGTGATCCATGGTGGTAAAGACTATCGTGTACCGCTGAGCCAAGGAATGCAAGCCTTCCAAGCCGCTAAACTACGAGGCTTGAAAAGCCGTTTTCTTTATTTCCCTGAAGAAAACCACTGGGTACTGACACCGCAAAACGGAATAGTCTGGCAGCGTGAATTCTTCAAGTGGTTAGAAGAAACTTTATAATTGATGTCACTACTAGTTAAGAAAATGCCAGATCGCACAGTTTGTAGTCTGGCATTTTTGTTTTGTAGTGTAACCTTGGCGCTGTACAAGTATTGATGTGCCTAAAAATTGGCGGCATATTGAATTAATCAAAGGAAAATAGAAGGAAAAATTAAATGATTAAAAGGATAATAAGTGGTTTTTGGTTACTTATGTTGGCTGTGAATACACAGGCAGCTGAAGAAGCGTTAACGATTGATAGTGTAGTGCCTAACAATATGGAACTGGCTTTTCCGAATGATGCCAATATTTACCCAGATATCAGTGACTTCAAGGTACTTAACGCGGTACTGATGAGTAACGAAAACGGTGAGCGCTGGGCAATGATCACGATTAAAAATCAATCGAGCGGGCGTCGGACATTAACACAAAAACACCTGCTGGCACTAACAGCTAACGGGCAAAGGATCGCGCCGATGAAGCTTTCTGAAAGCTTTGATGGCGGAGAAACGCTTTCACTCACACTGGCTTTCGGGGAAAATAAGTTTCCGTTGCTTAACGTGTATACGCGAAATTAATAAGCCTTAGTAGCATCACTTTTTACAACCATAGTCACTGTGCTAAACGTTGCGACTTAGGTAACCATGTTTGTTAGCACCTGATATTTAGCCTCTGACAAACTCCGATAGATCCACATCAGCAATTCATCAATTAAAAATAAGCAATGCATCAAGTTTTAAAAGTTTTTATTTCATAAGCTTACCCAAAAATGGAGAAAAGCATGAAAATACTTTTAAAAAGTTTGATGTGGTTAAATTGCGCGTTGTTTGCGTTAGTTACTCATGCTCAGATAGCCTCAAAATTACAGCATATCACTGTGAGTTCAAAGTTAGTGGGAGGGCCTGTTGATGTACAAATATATTTGCCTTTTGATTTTGATGTTAACCGAAAAGAGCCATACTCAACGCTTTATACAACTGCGGGAGAGAGCCGTTTTGATGTACTGAAAGCTGAAGTGGACTGGCTGAGTCACACTAGTTTTTCACCTATCCCGCAACTTGTGATCGTGCGAGTGCCCAAATTGAGTTTTGCTGGGGCTGACAAGTTATCTGACCAAGCGTATTTTGCCTTGCTAGCTCGCGTGTTAGCAAGTGAAGTTGAACCAACACTAATACGGCAATTTAATCTTTCGCCGTTTAAAGTCATTGAAGGGTACTCAAGCAGGGCGGCGATTGCCTTGAATTTATTAGGAGAAATGCCCGGGTATTTCCAAGGTGCAATATTGTCTGCGCCAATTTGGAATCACCTCCCCAAGCTACTAAAAGAGGATATTAGTGACAGCATCACCAAGGGCAAGCTCACCAATAACCTATATATCAGCCTTGGCAGCTTTGATGAAAATAGACCGTTTTTTGCTGCGCTTGCCGTTTCAAAACGACACCAACACCTGATGCTAGAAGACTTAAGTCAATATCATTATCATGTTGGCGCACAGCTAGCGCTAAGACATGGATTACAACATATTCTTGGTGCAATAAAGCTTCAAGATTATGCTCAATTTGAAAAATTAGGCCTGAATGGGTTGCGAGAATATCACCAAAAACTAGAACAGCGCTATGGGTACTCGATTGATATTAAGGCCAATCAGCTTGCTCTAGGGCAATATTTATTCGCGCAAGGCAATACAGCACTTGGAAAAAACGTGCTTGATGAACTACTTGCGACTATGCCTAACTCTGTAATTTACAATTTACGTTATGGACAGACTCTTTTGAATGCGGGCGATACAACACAAGCAACACTTCAGCTAAAGCGTGCCTTGCTGCTAGCAACAGAGCAAAAAAATGAAGAAGCCAAGCAGTATATTGAACAAGTATTGTCTCGGCTTTAGCATTATTAAGAGTAATATAAAGGTGGCGCACATGTGTGAGCCACCTTTATATTAGTGGTTTTCTGGTTCTGTTATTTTTACTTTAACTTGGTTTGCGCTAAGTGTTTTTGGTGAGTCAGCTAAAACCTTAAAAGGATGTAGTTGAACATCTGTGATCAAGCGAGTCTGCTCGTCGGATTTGCCCAATATGTCCAAAACTTGCGTGTTGACGTTATAGCGCCAGATAGTCGCCTGTTTGTCGGGAATAATCAGCTCATTCCCACGTAGGTAAAAACGCCAATGCAAGGTAATTTTGTCTGTTATTAGCTGTGGTTTGAGCGAATTGTTGACGAGTACTTTTAAGTTTGGCTCATCTGGTGTGGCTATATAGACAGTACCGTTTTGCTGTATTTGTGCCCAGTGAACCTGCCCCTGATAAAGTGGCTGTTTATGGTTGGTTACAGGGTCGAAAAGTACTAGCTGTTCATCGCCAAGATCATTGATGAGAAGGTAGTTACTTCCTTTTATTTCAATTGATTGCATTATAATTTGCTTTTCAAATAAAGCAGGAAAAACTTCAACGCCAGTGACTAAATTGATTTTCAGTAAACTTTGTTTTGATGCTGCCCACAATTGTTTACCATCGGCTGTCCAAACAAAAGACGAAATATGTTTGTTATGGGTGAGCGGGATCTCTTGCTGTTCTTGCTTTAACCAAACTTCATTGGTGCCTGTACGATTAGAGAGAAATGCAATGGCATTTCCACTTGGTTGGAATTGCCCTGATAGCTCGTCGTAGTGGCTGATTGTAAGTCGGCTTGTAGAGAGGTTGTCTTGAATATTAATCTGCTTTTGTTCTCGAACTAGTGTCGCTAAATAGCTATTACCTTTAATGTATTCAGTGATGTAAAACGATTCTGAGCCGATTGCCGGAATGGCTTGTACAAGCTTGAGGTTTTGAAAAATATAGAGCGCAGATGCGGTTGAAAGTATGTGTGTTGTATCTGGCCCTTCTACTAACATCAACGAACGGTCTAATTCTACATCAGACAATTTTTCTTGTTGAAGAAGAAAAAGCTCGTTTTCTTTGCTAATCATATAACTAGAGAGATAAGCCTCTTCATCTGGATCTTGGGTGAGTAAAGTAAGTTGATCCTCATTAAATGAGGACGCTAAAATTGTTGCTGCTATAGGTAAAGAAGTAAATGTGACTGAGTCTGAGTGCGGAGTAAAAAGGGCATACTCGTTATTGGCGATAAGTAACACTTGATGACCAACCCAGTAGGCTTGCCGCACTTCGTTATTTAAGCAAGGAGAGATCACTTTTCTGGCAGCAAATCTTGGTAACACGACGATAGCTTGATGACACTTAGCTTGTGATTTTGTTTTGCGTGTTTCAATGAGTACTGCTTTTTTACCCTCTTTGTTAAGCTGAGGTTTGCCAACAAAATCCAATGCACGGGTAACTAACTTAGTTGTTTGGAAATCCAAATCCTTTACTTTTAGTTCCGCTGCTTGCGGTGTTCTGGCCACATATAATAACCTTCTACCTGAGGTGAGTGTCGCAGTGCTCTCCAACTCCAATCCGTAACTTACAGGTGTAACCTCTGAAAGTTGGAAATTAGCTTTTGGCATAGTTGAATAGCTAAACAATATACCGAAGAGGATGATGAAACCTGCGAAATAGAGAGCATAGGTTCTCAGCTTTTGGCTTAAATTAGTATGCTGCTCCCCAATCTGTAAACGATAGCCCTTTTTATGAAAAGTCTGGATAATACGTTTATCACTATCTCCAAGTAGTTTTCTAAGCTGAGCGATGCATCGTTGAAGGGCATTTGGGGCGACGACGGTATTTTGCCATACAGAATTAAGTAGGTGCTCTTGCGTAACAAGCGTGCCGCGATGCTGATAAAGTATTTCAAGTACTGCCAGCACCTTAGCCTCTAATTTGATTGTCTTGTCACCTTCCCATAAAATGAGACATGCATAATTGGAGTTTTCTGCAATCATTAAAGCAGGAGACTAACTATGAAAAAATCACGTTTTACCGAATCAC
>NZ_JAKRFW010000088.1:0-9380 GCF_022347905.1 Pseudoalteromonas sp. Of11M-6
TAAATACTGTTCGTTTTATAAAATTGGAGGGCTACTGTTTAGCCTTTAAAGTTTGCGAATTCTGTTTCGCTTAGCTCGCCATTTGCATCAGCGTCTAGCTCTTTAAATTGCTCTGCAAGTGCAGTATGCGCTTGTGCTTCACTCATGCTGATTGTGCCGCTTTGGTCTGTATCTAGCGCTGCGAAGTCTTCACCCGCCATTGCATTAACAGACGCGAAAGATAAACCTGTGATTGAAAGTGCAATTAGTACGTTTTTCATCATTTATTCCTCAAAAATTTAAATACTGTTCGTTTTATAAAATTGGAGGGCTACTTTCCTCAAAAATTTAAATACTGTTCGTTTTATAAAATTGGAGGGCTATTGATTAGCCTTCAAAATTTGCGAATTCTGATTCACTTAACTCGCCGTCAGCGTTACCGTCTAGTTGAGTAAATTGCTCAACAAGATTGGGATTTACTTTCGCTTCGCTCATGCTGATTGTGCCACTACCATCGGCATCGTATTTGGCAAAGTCGTCACCAGCCATTGCATTAACTGAGGCCATTGACAGGCCAGCAAGGGAAACTGCTACTAGTAGATTTTTCATCATATTCTCCTTAAAATTTAGTCTTGGCGGAGAGTCCGAAGACTCACCGATACCAAACTTTCAAATTAGCCTTCAAAGTGCTCGTACTCTGACTCGCTTAGCTCGCCATTACCGTCAACATCAAGTGTCTTGAATTGCTCAGCTAACTTAGGGTTAACCTGCGCCTCACTCATGCTGATCGTGCCGCTGCCATCTGTGTCGTACTTTTCGAAGTCATCCATCGCCATTGCCGATGCTGAAACTAATGTCATACCTGTAATTGAAAGTGCTGCTAGTAAATTTTTCATGATCTTCTCCTAAACGATTAAAGTGATGCGATAACTGGGCGAATTAACCTTCGTAGTTATCAAATTCTGCTTGGCTTAGTTGACCGTCTTGGTCAGCGTCTAGCTCGTTGAATTGAGCAAGAAGGCCTTCATCTGCTTTTGCTTCTTCAATAGAGATGTAACCGTCACCATTCATGTCTAATTTGTCGAAATCCGTGTTTGCGTGTGCACCTACTGATGCCAAAGTCATTACTGCTGCTGATACTGCGATTGCTAAATTTTTCATCGTGCTTTCCTCGTAAGATTAAAAACTAAATTCTGTGTTAAACATTTTGCTGTTAAAGCTAAAACTGATTTTGCATTTGTTTTTGCGTTTCGTTTTTCGCTTTCGAGATAACTATTCCAACTTTGATGCCAACATTGAAAAAACACCGTTTATCAATGAGTTAAGTTAAATCACTTAAAAAGATTAAGGTTGGATTAAGGCTGGCTGTTGCTAAATGGCAACAGTTAAAAAAGCGAAAAATAAAAAGTCTTTATTTTTCTTGAAGTTAGATTGTCGCAGCTTTGCAACAGGTAAATTTTTGGGTAGAAAATTTTGCAAATCTCGCAACACCATTTGATTGAAATTTGTGCACCCTTTTTAAGGATTTAGCATCGTGAAAAAAATTTTTTCTCAGTCATTACAAAAACAGGCACTTATTGCCATGTTTATTGGTGTGCTTCCAATACTCACATTGACTTTGTGGTACGCCCAGGCACTGTCCAAAAACCAACAAAAAACACAGGATATTTATAATAAAAATCAAAAACTTATTCTTGAATACAATTTTGTGAAAGCAGATATCAGTGCGCTTGAAAAAGCACTGCAAAATAATCAGCTGCTGCAAAGTGAAACACTGCAAGAAAGCATCGAGCAGAAGTGGCAAAATACCAAAAAACGCATTCAATTATTAAAAATAAATCTACCCGACTCGCTGTTTGTTGCTAAATGGCGACAATTCGCGCCAGATGAAATCAATGCCACTTCAAAAGCTGAAGAGTTCCAACAATTGGTTAAGGTGCTTAATCAATTCGAGGAAAGCTTTCAACAAACACTTAATAAGCGCTTATCAGATCAAGAATCCCATTTCGTGCAGCTGCAAACATGGTTTATGTTTGGTCTCGTTATCTTGCTACCCACCCTTATCGTGATCAGCATCTTTTTGATCAACCGGATTTGTCAGCAACTTAATCAGGTAGAATCTGCGGTATCTGAGGTAGGTAAAGGTAATTTTGATAAGTCGGTTGAACTCTCTGGCAGTCATGAATTGCAGCAATTGGGTGACAGGCTAAATTGGTTAAGGCTCGAACTTAAGCGTATTCAACAACAAAAAGAAACCTTCTTGCGCCATGTTACTCATGAGCTTAAAACCCCTTTAGCATCGTTAAACGAAGGAAGCAGCTTATTAAATAGTGGATTGCTTGGAGATGTTAATCCAAAACAACAACGTATTCTCATCATTATGGAAAACTCTGTTGCAAAGCTTGGCTCATTGATCGATGATTTGCTCAGCTATAGTGCAGCCAGTCACCCAGATAGCCTACATCACGACGCCGAAATGAATCTTATCCAAGAGGAAGTCTCTAAGCATCTTAGCGATAAGCTAGGAAAGACTGATGTGATAGTGAACTGGCAAAATCATGATGAGCTAAAAGTGCCTTATCTTCCGTGCAAATTAGTGTTAACTCAGTTAGTGAGCAATGCCATCGATCATGCTAAAAGCAATGTCACTATTTCAATTGAAGAGCAAAATGGTGATGTATTGCTGATAGTCCGTGACGATGGTGATGGCATAGACGTCAATGAAGCCGATTCATTATTCCAACCGTTTGTTCGTGGTGAGAAAAATAAAAATAATAATGGTAGTGGCTTAGGTTTAGCCATTGTCTCTGAGTGTGTGAAGCAATTAAAAGGCGATGTGAAATGGCTATCAGTAGAATCTGGCGCCAGTATTCAAGTCGCTTTTCCAAAAAGGGATCCAAAATGAAATACATCGCATTAAGTATCACGCTATTTTTGCTCAGTGGTTGTGCCACAACAGAACAAAAGGTCGAGCAGACAAAGCAGTTTATTGGTCCTGTAAAAACAGAAACCAGCGCTAAGTTTGTGCCTTTAGCTGAGGTGATCAAAGCCTTAGTCAGCCAGTGCGCTAAAAAACATAACGTGACATTTAACGATTACTATAAAGGTGCGCTGCACTTACAAGGCTTTATTCACACCTATTGCGGTACAGACTCAACAACCAAGCAACTTAAAGCCATTGAAGAAGTAAAACTACAAGATTACTGGCCAGAAGATTACAACATTTGGTTTGAGTCGTTAGCTTGGCATACCCAAAGCCTTCGTGAGCAAAAAATCAGTAATTATTACTCTGACAATAAGGCGCAACAGCACCAAGAGCAATTGTTACAAACCCAAAAGCAGCTTGCCGAGCTGAAACAAAAGCTTGCCGACATAGAAAAACAACGTTTAGAAACCGATCTTTCTGAAAACCCATCACTTGAGGAGGATTCACTATGAGTCAAACACAACAGGGCGCAAAGTTACTTTTAGTGGATGACGATACATCTTTAACCGAGCTACTGGCGATGCGTTTAGAAAGCCACGGCTACGACGTTGAAGTAGCTCATCGCGGTACGCAAGCGTTAAATATCCTCAAGCAAATGCCTATCGACTTGGTCATCACCGACTTGAAAATGGCGCACATGAATGGCTTTGAACTTAATGAGCAAATAAAGAAGTATTATACCGGCATGCCCGTTGTCATGATGACCGCTCACGGCTCGATTCCTGACGCTGTTGACGCCATGCAGCAAGGCTTTGTGAGCTTTTTAACCAAACCCATTGACTCTCAGCAAATGCTCGATGTCATCAATGAGGCGCTTGCAGGAAAAGTAAGAACCGCACAAACCTCAGATCCAAATAACTTCCATGGATTGTTATTCCAAAGTGCTGCAATGCGTCAATTGGTACAGCAAATTCAGGCGCTTGCCAGCAGCAACGCAAACATTCTTATCCAAGGCGAGAGCGGTACCGGTAAAGAAGTGACAGCAAAAGCAATCCATTTGGCCAGTAACCAAGCGCAAGGCCCATTTATTGCAATTAACTGTGGCGCAATGCCCGCTCACCTGTTGGAGTCTGAACTATTCGGCCATAAAAAAGGCGCGTTTACCGGCGCGGTGAGCGACAAAGAAGGCTTAGTACAAGCAGCAGATGGTGGCACCCTATTCCTCGACGAAATTGGCGATATGCCGCTTGATTTGCAAGTTAAGCTACTGCGTGTTTTACAAGAACGCACCGTTCGCCCTGTGGGCGGCCAAACCGAGCACAAGGTCAATGTTCGTTTTGTCTCTGCAAGCCATAAGAACATTCAAAGCGCCGTTGCCGAAAAGCAATTTCGTGAAGATTTATACTATCGATTAAACGTAGTGTCTGTTGAAATCCCAAGCTTAAGAGAGCGATTGGAAGATATTCCACTACTTGCATCACGCTTCTTAAGTGCACTTAGCGATGGCGAAAAGCAATTTAACCAACAAAGTATTACGCATTTGTTGAATTATCATTGGCCGGGTAACATCCGTCAGCTCCATAATATCGTAGAGCACTGTGTTGCTATTACTCCGGGTAAAATGATCACTGAAGATATCGTACAAAAAGCCCTGCCTAAGGATAAAGAGCAGAATGCGTTTACGGGGTTAAATGAAGCAAAACGCCAATTTGAGTATGACTACATCCAAAAAGTACTGGCGCTTTGCGAAGGGAATGTATCGGAAGCTGCAAAACTTGCGCAACGTAATCGCTCTGATTTTTACAAATTACTTAAAAAACATGAGATCCAATGCTAAACCTATTAGAGGGGTAAAATTAGTTTTAATTTCTGAAGCGCGTTGATTGGTCAAATTTACCACTGCAAAGTGTTTATAATACGGATTTGAACGAGCCACACCCGTGGCTCAGATTTTGCCCTGAGAATATGCGCTCCTCCTAGGAGCATAATAAAAACACTCGGATAGTTAAGGGTTGTCTGTATGAAAATGCGCAAAAAGCTCATTATTAGCTTTGTTCTCACTGTGATCATTCCTATTTTAGCGATTTCTGTGGTCAGCATTTCTCAGACCAAAAGTGACTCTCTCGATAAATTTCTTGATGCATCCGGCAATGAGATACGGCAAGCCGAACAGTCTTTTGTACTGTTTTTTGAGCAGATGAAGAAAAATGCGCGCTTCCTCGCCGAGTCTAGGGCCGTGCAGCAAGTAAGCCAAGATACCACTACTTATTTTGGTGCAGAGAAGCCCATGACCCCGCTACAAAACGGTCAAACAGAAGCCAATATTTTTGAGCTTTACCGCGCATTTGGGCAAACCCATGAAGAATTACTGTTTGTGTATCTTGGTACTGGTTCCGGTGGTTTTATTCAGTATCCTGCAGAGCCCCTTGGCGATTACGATCCAAGAAAACGCCCTTGGTATCAAAATGCTTCAAAAGATCCAAGCAAAGTTATCCTTACCGAGCCTTATCAAGGGGTAACGGGGCAAGCCATGGTCTCGGTTGCCACAGGTATAAAGCATGATGGCAAAGTGATTGGCGTGCAATCATTAGATGTAACACTCGCTACACTGACCGATATTGTTAGCAATATTCGTCTTGGGGAGTCTGGGTATTTAATCCTCCTTGATGCCGACGGCACTGTACTTGCCGATCCTAAAAATAAAAATAACAACTTTAAACACATTAAAGATCTCACTAGCCCACTCTACGAGGCTATACGAAGCGCCACAAACGAACCCTACCTTACCATTGAAACTGATAACAAAACCTATGACGCTAAGATTTATCGCTCCGACACTCTTGGCTGGCAATTTATCGCGGTGATTGATGAAGATGAAATCTTGGCTTCAGCTTACGATATGACGATTAGTATCACTATTATCGCGTTCATCATGGTAATTCTGTTTATTATCATTGCAATAACGCTTGCCAATAAGATAGTTGAACCTATTGAAATGGTGTCTGAAGGCTTAAAAGAGATAGCACAAGGTGAAGGCAATCTTTCTAAACGTTTAAAAGTCGTCACCCACGATGAAATTGGGGAACTGGCCGCGTGGTTTAATAAATTTTTGGACTCAATTAATTCGCTCGTAAAAGATATTCAAAGCAATGCCTCGACATTGAATGATGCCGCGTTAGGATCACAAAAAAGTATCAACGATATCCGTAATCAATGCCATACGCAGGCTGAAGACTCCGCCAGCGCG
This sequence comes from Pseudoalteromonas sp. Of11M-6, assembly GCF_022347905.1. Taxonomy (NCBI): domain Bacteria; kingdom Pseudomonadati; phylum Pseudomonadota; class Gammaproteobacteria; order Alteromonadales; family Pseudoalteromonadaceae; genus Pseudoalteromonas; species Pseudoalteromonas sp. Of11M-6. The sequence continues at coordinate 6,153 of NZ_JAKRFW010000088.1, forward strand.
ACTACGACTACCGAAACCGTGGAGCAGCTTGCCACCGAAATTAGTGAAAGCTGCAGTCATACTTTAGAGGATGTCGTCACTGCGGACGATCACGCTCAGCGTGGTAACAGCACAATAGAAAGTACCGTATCGCAGGTTGCGAGGCTTAATCATTCGTTGGCTGAGTCCGCCAGCGCCATGAACCAACTCGAAAGTGAAAGCCAAGATATCACTAATATTTTAGGGGTGATCCGTTCTATCGCAGAGCAAACTAATCTTTTGGCATTAAATGCAGCGATTGAGGCTGCCCGTGCAGGTGAACAAGGTCGGGGCTTTGCAGTGGTTGCTGATGAGGTAAGAACGCTTGCGCAGCGCTCACATGACGCCACACAGGAAATAGAGCAAGTGTTAACTAACCTCATCGCACAAACGAGGACGGTATCGGCCCAAATGACGTCGAGCGTAGGCGAGTCTGAGACAGCTATCAAACAATCACAAAGCGCTCAGCAAGCGTTTACTGATATCGCTCAGGCAGTGTCGAGAATTAAAACTTCGGTTTCAAATATCGCGTCACAAGCCTCATTACAAGGAGAAAATGCAGGCCACACTAGACGTTTGATTGACTCGGTGGATGTTTCCGTACGACAAGTCGGAGAAGAAACGGCAGCATTAAACGCAGGTGCTGACCAATTAGTTAGCTTAGCCAAAGACTTAGAGCGTTTGGTTGGCCGCTTTGATATTAATTAAGTCGCTTACGTTTCGAATGGCTAAACCCAGTCTCTACAATTGTTATAAAATATCGTCTCAATTAGTTGTCCTTATAATAAGAACTAGATAGACTCGATGGATGGATTGATTTATTACAGAAGAATAAAAATGAAGAAATTTAAATTTACATTAGTAGCAGCATCTTTGGTTGCTGTACTTGGTTGTCAAGAAGCGCCATCTCAAAACGCAACATCTGACGTTAAAGCAGAACAGTCCGCAGCCGTTGTGGCGCCAGTTGCAGAAAAGATCCCACACAAGACGACCATTCACGGTCAAGAACTTGTCGATAATTATCACTGGCTACGTGACGATACTAGAAGCAATGAAAAGGTGCTGTCACACTTAACCAAAGAAAATGCCTATACCGACAGCAAGCTCGTAAACACAGAGCAACTACAACAAACCTTATTTGAAGAAATAAAGAACAAAGTGGTTAAAGATGACCGCAGCGTGCCGGTACTAAACGGCAGTTATTATTATTTTAGTGCCACTGAGGGTGACAAAGAATACTTCACTTATTACCGCAGTGAACACAAAGATGGTAAAAATGCGGAAGCTATCTTTGATGCGAATATCCGCGCTGAAGGTCAAAACTACTACGGTGTTGGTGGTATTTCCGTTTCAACCAACGAAAATCTATTAGCTTTTGCTGAAGATACAGTAAGTCGTCGAATTTATACTATCCGAATCAAAGATTTAACAACAGGTAAGTTACTGGACGATACAATCGAAGGTGCGTCAGGCCCTATCGTTTGGGCGAACGATAACAAGACCATCTATTACATCAAAAAAGATCCGGTTACTTTGCTCGGTTATCAAGTATTCCGTCATACTCTAGGCACAGCGCAAAGCACAGATGAACTGATTTACGAAGAAAAAGATAACAGCTATTACACCTATATCTCAAAGAGTAAAGACAAGAGCAAAATATACATTCACCATTCCAGCACCGAGGCATCAGGTGTTTCTTTACTAGATGCAGATAATGCAAAAGCAACTCCTGAGCGCTTTATTCCAAGAGAAAGTGGTCATGAATATAGCATTGCTAAACTTGGCGACTGGTATTACATCCACACCAATAAAGATGCCGTAAACTTTAAGCTGATGCGCGTTAAAGCCAGTGATGCAAGTGATATTTCAAAATGGCAAACCGTTGTACCGCACAATGCCGATGCAAAACTAGATAGCTTTGAGCTATTTAATCAGCACCTTGTTTACGAAACGCGTGAAAATGGCCTTAGCCAAATCACCGTATTAAATTTAGATAATAACGAAAGCAAGCGTTTAACCTTTAACGACCCGGCTTACGCAGTGTATTTAACTGGTAATGCAAATTTAGACGCAGGCGCAGTAAGAATTGGTTATCAGAGTATGACGACCCCGGCTTCTGTGTATGATGTCGACCTTGCTAGTTTAGACAAAACACTATTAAAGCAAGACAAAGTATTGGGTGACTTTGCACCTGAAAACTACCAATCTGAACGTATTTTTGTCACCGCACGTGACGGCATAAAAGTACCAGTTTCAATTGTTTATCGTAAAGATAAGTTTAAGCAAGATGGTTCTAACCCGCTACTACAATACGGTTATGGTTCATACGGTTCTAATGTTGAGCCAACTTTCTCTATAAGCCGTTTAAGCCTTTTAGATCGTGGTTTTGTCTATGCTATTGCGCATATTCGTGGTTCAGAAACGCTTGGCCGTCCTTGGTATGATGATGGCAAAAAGTTAAATAAAAAGAACACCTTTAACGACTTTGTTGATGTCACAAAAGCACTCGTTGAGCAAAAGTATGGGGATGCTTCACGTATTTATGCCAGAGGTGGCAGCGCAGGAGGTCTATTAATGGGTGCAGTCATTAACCAAGCGCCAGAGTTGTACGATGGTGTACACGCAGCAGTTCCATTTGTAGACGTGATCAATACCATGCTTGACGAAACCCTACCGCTGACCACAAATGAGTACGACGAATGGGGCAACCCAAATGAGAAGACGTATTTTGACTACATGCTGTCTTACTCACCTTATGATCAAGTTAAAGCCCAAGCATATCCAAACCTGCTTGTAACCACGGGTTTGCATGATTCTCAGGTGCAATACTTCGAGCCTGCGAAATGGGTCGCTAAGCTACGCGAATACAAAACAGATGATAATCTACTGCTTCTAAAAACTGATATGGAAGCCGGCCACGGTGGTGCGTCTGGTCGCTTTAAGCGTATCCACGATGTCGCATTAAGTTATAGTTTCTTTATCGCACTCGCTGAAAATAAACTGTAGCCATCGGTCGTATCATACAAGGAGGCTTCAGCCTCCTTTGACTACCTCTTGCCAAACTATTCAACTAACTTTCTTTAGTACACATCTGTCCTAAAAAGATCTAAATAACCTGAGGTTTGGATAAGGAATGTTCCAACTCATTGTTGCTAAAGCACAACTTAGTTTTTTCCTTGTCTAGCCAGAGAGTTTTAGGGAAAACACCGC
>NZ_JAKRFW010000089.1:0-9088 GCF_022347905.1 Pseudoalteromonas sp. Of11M-6
GATAATATTTGGTGTCGGTTAAACTAATTTGTTTTTTACGGGCAGTTGCCATAGTTTGGTTTCCTCAATCCTTTGAGTGCAGAATTTAAGCTTAGGCGGTATCTTAAATTAGTGGTGGATGTCAGCGATTTGGTCGACAACAAACCAGCTTAAAAAAACGCCCTAAAATAACAACTCACGCCCAACTAAACGATTGAATCAAAATAGGAACTCAGTTATCGTTTGTTGATTACAAAAACAAATTTGAAACGAGTTATTCTACAGGCTCGTTATATGCCCATCAGGTTTTGGAGTGTTGAATGGATATAGATGAAAATAAAATAGATGAAGCAGCTTTAGCTTTATTACATCTCACCTTGCATGATTATGGGCGAGCTTGGAAACAAATTGACTGGGAAGTTATGAATAGGCTTTATGAAAAAGGTCTAATTTGTGATCCGGTTGGTAAGGCAAAGTCAGTGCAATTGACCGATGAAGGCATTAAGCAATCAGAAGAGTTATTCAAAAAGCTTTTTTCAAAATAGAAGCTATTGGTCATATAACAAAGCAACTTAAAAGCTCGGACAAAAACCAGTTGGCTTTGCTCGTTCCTCACAAATTATAGCCAACTAATTTTTGCCGTTTATTTGCGGCGTTAGGGCTTATCGAAATAGGTAGCTTTTTATGGATGAAATAACATATTTAGAAGTTCCATTTGAGGATAAAGAGAAAGTAAAGTCTTTGGGCGCTCGTTGGCACTCAGAGAGAAAGAAGTGGTTTGTTCCAAAAGGTTTAGATACGGGACCATTCGAAAATTGGCTACCGATTTATGATGATCATGCATCGCAAAAAGCTATCTCTCCATTTTATCTGCTTCAATCGACAGAGCTTTGCTGGAAGTGCGACAAACCATCTGAAGTCATTACCTTTGCTAGTCATGGCACAATCGACACTGAAAGTGATGAGCGCTCTGAAGGATTAACCAAGTATTTATACGTCAGCTTTCTCCCAGAGAGACTGAGAGTATACTTGGATCTACACTTCAAAAGTTATTACTTGGATTATTCCGCAACGACCGATTCATTTTACTACATGAATCATTGTCAACACTGCAAAGCCCCACTAGGTGACTTTTTTATGCATTCTGAACCGGAGGGTGCTTTTTTCCCTATCAGTGCAGAAATGTCAGCCGATATTGCTATTACTAGACTGAAAGAAAGTGGATTTGTAAAAATCTCAGCATCTGAATCATATGGGGTTATTGAGCATATATTGGAAAATGGGCAAATGAAAGAGTTTCAGCCCTAACAGTCTGTATAAGAGTGATTCGCAACGCGTGGCATTTTCGCTATGCGTTGATTTTAGTGATTAAGGTGGCATGCTGAGGCTTTTGTATTGCGTTGCTCACTACTTAAAGCGGCGTTAGCCCATAGAAACTTTTAAACGAAATTTGCCTAATACAGCCGAAGACCTGAAACGTTTTTTGTCCAAAAATAGGTTTATTTAACCGTCCGCTATTCGCTCTTTCGGCAATTAATCAGTTACGAACGGTCAGATTTGGTTGAACTCATAACCCTAAACTGCCAGATCGTGTATGAGCCAGCGCACTAAGTCTTGTTAACACCAGCGCACTGAGCTGCGTCAGAGCATTTCGTCGACGTACTCAAGTATTAAGCCAAGTTAATGTAGTAGAGGCCGTAGCCCACGATAAACGCAGGCACTGCAGAGTAGATAGTGGCAAATAGCGCCGCCCTTGGTGCCAGTGCGATCGCTGGAAATAACGCATCGCCATCGTTAGCAACGGCATTGGCTGCAAGGGCACTAAATGGCACGACACCTTGCAGGTAAAGCGTTGTAACAACAATTTGGGGGCCACAGCCTGGTAATAATCCGACAAGAATGGCCACCAGTGGTGCATACAGCGCATAGTCTTTAAACCAAACCGCGAGATCAAGCCCTAAATACGCAGTAGATAGCTCGTAAAGCAAAAAGCTTGCAACGACCCAAGCGGTCACAAAATGCGTGTCCTGTAGCACTCTAGTGAGTTTTGACGGTGGGTCGCATTCACCTTCTTCACAGGTGATATCTTTATAGCTTACGCCCTTTGAATTAAGTGCCCACACGCAAACAGCAAAAAGACATAATGCTGCACCAAGCCAAGCAATTTCTGTATCAAATGGCGCTAAATCGACGTTAAAAGCAATCGCGAGTGCAATAGCAAGGCTAGGTAGTAAGCACAGCTTCCACACCTTACGGCTTAGACTAAACGCACGGCTCGCGTGTAAGGTTTCTTCTTCGACCTCATTGATGGTTTGCGGGACACAAAAGTCGGGTTGATGAATTAAGTGCACACATAGCCCACTCACGATACCTACACCAACCCCCATCGCAATGATAGTAAGGCCTGTCAGGGGCTCTTTGGCGAGTAGCAAAAACGCAGCATCTCCCATCGTCGCAGTAAGTACTGCGACAACAGAAGCAAAGCTCGCTTGTTTTTTGGTAAATTGGGTGACCACGATAATCGCGCCACCACAGCCGGGCAGCGCGCCTAATATTGAGGCCATGGCTATTTCGAGAATAGGGGATTTGGTACTCAGATAACTGAGATTAAGCTGTGGAATTCTGTCAACAAGAAAGTAGTACACGAGCAGGGTAGCGGCAACAAAAACGCTGACTTGAAAGAATGCATCGCTCAGCGCGCTGACCACAATTGGTCTCGCCGTTTCAAATGCCATTAGTACAATAATAACGAGGGGTAAAATCAACCGCTTGTTGAACAACAAACTCACCTTAGCGCCATGTGCTGGTTGAGAGTATCGAAGTAGAGATGAAAACATAAAGTGCAACCCGTGTATTGTCTAAGTTGCACTTTAATTTCATTTTAAATGAAAATCAATATCATTTGTATTATTTTCTTTGGAACTCTGCGGTTGCTTTCCATTTTGGCCAAGCGTCTTGCTCAGAGACATCATAGCCAACTTTAAAGAACAGCTGTAGATCCTGTATCGCCCCACTTAAATCCCACTCTTCACGGTAGCGGTCACACGGCTGATGATAACAACCGCGCAATACTAAACCCATACGTTTACGATAGGTTTCAGTCTCTTCGTCACGTGCTTCGGTTCCACCACCTGCGTACATGGCAGGCACACCCATGTTCGCAAATGCGAAGTGATCAGAGCGATAGTAACCACCAGCGGCAGGACGCGGATCTCCCGAAACGACACGGTCTTGCGCTTTTGCTGCGGTTTCTAGTATTTCATCAAGCTCAGATTTACCAATACCAACTACGCTGATGTCTTTTACTTTACCCAATAAATTTAGGCTATCCATATTGACGTTAGCAACGGTTTTCTCTGCTGGAATAACAGGGTTTGCAGCATAAAATTTAGAACCTAACAAACCTTGCTCTTCAGCCGTCACAGCCAAAAACGTAATTGAACGGCTAGGGCGAGTTGGCAGTTTAGTAAAGGCTTCAGCGACCTCAATCATACCGCCTGTGCCGCTGGCATTATCATGCGCACCATTATAAATTTGGTCACCTTTACGGTTTGGATCGGTACCTAAATGATCCCAGTGTGCTGAGTAGATGATGTGCTCGTCAGACTTATTACTACCTGGTAGGGTGGCGATAAAGTTATACGAAGTTGATTTTTTGATGGTGTTTTTGACAGTAACTGACGCGCTTAGGTTGCCCATATCAACGTGGTATGCGCCTTCAGCAGCTTTTTTCTTTGCGGTGTCAAAATCAAGTCCAGCCTTTTGAAACAGCTCTTTAGCAACGTCTACTGTTACCCAGCCTTCAACCGCAACGCGGTCCATATTGTTATTTTCTTTTTGGAAGCCAAACTGTGGGCCACTCCAAGAATTTTCTACTACGCTCCAAGGATAAGAAGCCGGCGCTGTTTCGTGAACAATGATTGCACCTGCTGCGCCTTGGCGTGAAGCTTCTTCGTATTTGTACGTCCAACGACCATAATAGGTCATAGCTTCACCGGTAAATTTACCCGAATCAGGATTAGCAAAGCCAGGGTCGTTTACTAGCATCACCACTGTCTTGCCTTTCACGTCTAGGCCTTCGTAGTCATTCCAGTCGTACTCTGGAGCATTTACGCCATAGCCAACAAAAACCAGCTCTGAATCTTTGATTGATTCGAGTTCGCTGATACGGGCCGAGCCCATCACCATGTCTTTCTTATATTCGTAGTTTTTGCCACCGATTGTTAACGTCATATTAGGATCGGCTTCAAGCGAAACAAGCGGCACTTCTTGCAAGAAGCTGTTGCCATTGCCAGGCTGATAGCCAAGCGCTTTAAAATGTTTGGTTAAATAGGCAAGCGTTAGCTCTTCACCTTTTGTTGACGGAGCACGGCCGCCAAATTCGTCAGAGGCAAGGGTTTTAATATGGGCTCTGAGTTGAGCATCGTTAATACTATTGTATGCAGTATCGATGTCTTGGGGGCTATTGCTAGTGCTAACACAGCCCGCCAGCACCGCCATAGATAGAGCGCTGAGCGTCAGTTTAAGTTTCATAATTGCCTTTCTTTTACTTGTTAGGAACCCATAAGTAGTAACATAAAATGCGTAAAAGTTCGAGCGGGACAAGACGGCTAGAGGAGATAGAAATTAATGAAAGAATTGTTGTGGAACAGATCATTGCATTGTTTTTAATCGCTATCCTCATTTTAGCGTGTGACGTAGCCTGTTACGCTCATTAGCGTGTGACGTAGCCTGTTACGCTCATTTACAATTGGCTTTTGCCAAGTATCAAGCGCTTCAGTAAAATAGTCGGCTAATTGCATGATAAGTATCTCAATCAAATGAAAAAGTTTACAGCGCCTGAGGCGTGGCAGGTTGCATGTTTACATGCTGAGCCATTTTCCCATTTAAATCAGCTTTTTGACTTAAAAAGCCAGCTAGACTGGCCAAGCCCCCAGTGGCTGTCTTCTCACGTAAACAGCATTAGCTTGCAACAATATGATACCCGCTTTGTGGCCGATGAAACGATAGACTTTGGCGATAAATACTATGAAGAGATTATCTTTGAAACCCATCAGGTACCGACGCGTAGTCAAAATTGGCACGACTTATTTGGTGCGTTGATTTGGTGTTTATTCCCAAAAACAAAAGCTTTGTTAAATGCCCTACATATCGAAGAAATAGCACAGTTTGGTTTAAAGCAGCGAAGTAAAAAGCGCAATGCGTTAACACTTTTTGATGAGTGTGGTTTGGTGTTGGCAATCGATGATGATAAATGGCGTGATGCCTTTAAATCACACCAATGGCAGAATGTATTTTACGATAATCGCTCAGAATGGCAGCAAAACCTAAAGCCTTTTGTATTTGGCCACGCAAACTACGAGATGCTAACCAATCCCTTTATTGGGCTGACGGGAAAACTGGTGTGTATCAATGTTGATGCTGCATTTTGGCAACTTTCACTAAGCGAACAATATCGTTGGTTAGATGATAAATTGGTCGCACTGATCAATGATGGGCTGCTTGAAGACAATACCAAAATGTCACCCATTCCGCTGCTTGGGATCCCAAACTGGCATGAGCCACAAGATTTAGAATTTTATCAAAATACGGACTATTTCAGGCCGAAAAGAAGGAAATAGCATGATAGCTATCAATGGATTAAAAAAACGCTTCGCCCTGACTCGCGAACACAAAAAGAAAAAGAGTCAGACGGATCCTCGCGAGCGTGATGGTTTTTTTCACAGTGTAGAAGAGGTTAACCTGCACTGTGGGCAAGGTGAAGTACTTGGATTGCTCGGCCCCAATGGGGCGGGAAAAACCACCACTTTGCGTATGCTCTCAACTGCACTGACGCCGGATGCCGGTACTATCTTAGTGGATGGTCAGGATATTGTGAAAAAGCCTGTTGTTGCACGCAAAGCCATCGGTTTTTTATCAGGGTCAACAGGGTTATATGGACGTCTAACCGCCAAAGAAAATGTTGAATATTTTGCTCGACTTCATGGTTTAAAAGGAAAAGCATTAAAAGCGAAATGCGATGAGCTGTTTCAGCGCTTAGAGATGGAGACCTTTCTAGATAAAAGGGCTGAACACCTATCGACCGGTATGAAACAAAAGACCAATATAGCAAGGGCGGTGGTACATAGCCCTAAAGTGGTGGTACTAGATGAGCCTACGACGGGCCTTGATATTATGACCACACAAACGGTTATCTCTTTTATTCGCGACCTCAAAGCGCGTGGGACACCCGTTATATTTTCTACCCATCACTTAGATGAAGTCGCGTTATTATGCGATAGGGTGTCTGTTATCGATAAAGGGATCACCTGTTTTGATGGCAGTTTGGCTGAGTTTAAAGCAAAGGGGCAAAGTGAAGAGCTAAATCAGGCATTTTTGAATTTGTTAACGGGAGCACGGCATGTTTGAGGTATTTTTAAAAGAAATTAGAGAGCTGCTGCGCGACCGCAAAACACTGTTTTTTGTGATTGCATTGCCGATGTTGGTATTTCCAGTGATTATGGCTTTAGTCGGCTTTATGGCTTCACAAGCCGCCATGGAAGCGAAGCAAGAAGTCCATACATATTACATCGTAAATGAAGCTTATGCTGAAAAGTTCTCAGAGCAGGTTTTTTATCATAAAAGTTTTAAGAAATATGCTGGTGAGCTCAAGCTTGATAGCGTCGAAGCATTGAGTGATGCGGTACGAAGTGGCGTGATCGATGTTGGGATTTTTATTCCATCCGATCCGGTTGAAAATCTAGAGTCTGGCGTAAAAAGTGAATGGAAAATCGTGTTTAACGATGCGCAATCTATCAACTTTATATACGACCGCTTGTCTAAACTTGCTAAGAAGTTTTCTGATGAACTCAGAGCGGTGAAGTTAACCTCACTGGGATTGTCGCAAGCGGAGCAAGCGGCAGTGCTCCAACCCATATCGATTACTAAAGTGGATACTGCTGACAAACGCGAAAATTTAGGCGAGAAGTTAGGTGCGTTTATCCCTTACATGTTAATTCCGTTGGTATTGATGGGGGCGAGCTATCCAGCTATTGATTTAGGCGCTGGAGAGAAAGAGCGTGGCACTTTAGAGACGCTGTTATTAACACCAATCTCACGCACGGAGCTGGTGTTAGGTAAATTTTTAACCGTATTGAGCAGTTCAATATTCTGTGCGCTTATCACGGTCTCCAGCATGGCGCTGTGGATAGGAATTGCCAGTAGCTTTGTCGAGCTAGACGTAATTAAAAACGCCTTCTCGTCGGTTGCATTATTAGACTTTGTCTTGATTTTTGCACTGTTGCTTCCTGTTGCTGTGATGCTTTCGTCGCTAACACTTGCCATCTCAATTTACGCCAGAACCTTTAAAGAAGCACAAAACTACATGGGACCACTCAGCATGGGGATCTTCATTCCCATTGTGATGTCTTTAATGCCAAATATGGAGCTAACCGCTAAAACTGCATTGATCCCAATTACCAATGTCGCATTAGCGATTAAAGAAATCATCAAAGGCACGGTTGATTATGGTTACGTCGCATTAATTTTTGGCGCTTCTGCCGTTCTAGCGGCGGGGTTACTCGTGTGCTGCGTTAAATGGTTTAATAAAGAAACCGTTTTGTTTAGGTAAAGCTCAGTTAGGTGTGAGTCATTGAGAATTATGGCGTTTTTCTGTACGATAAACGCCTTGTTCAGCGTTTAACTTTTTGTAATTTAGTCTTCTACCTGTTTAGGTAGCTTGTGCAAGTAGTAGGTTTCAATATTAGTCACTCAAGGAATGTAGGATGACATCAACCACGGTACTTAAGTCAGTCAGTGAATCAGTTACTAACGGCATTGCCATTTTATTCTTGTTATCGTCGGTTTTTCACTTAGTCGGGTCAAGCTTTTTGGAAGCTCTGATCTACTTAGTGATTTCTTTGTTACTATTTTCATACCGTAATCGATTGATGTTTGACCCTGCACAAAAGCAGTTTGTTATCACTAAACAACTATCGTTATTGAATGTAAGTGTTTGGCGAATAGACGAGTGTGTGATACCGCTTGCTACTGTGACTGATGTATCTTCGGGTGGAAACAAGCAACTCAATTATATTGGTATAAGTTATCTATCAGAAAGTGAGGAGCCTGCGGTCTATTCATTTTCGTGTTTGCGGCAAGCTGATAAACTCACCGCGCTTTTGTCGGCATCAGGTCTTGACCATAACGTTCAGCCGACGGCAGATGCGGATGCAGATAGAAGATCAGCTACGCGCTCAACTCCAACTAGCCTTGCAAGATTATTTCCTTTATTTATGAATAGCAATCGCGATATTGAAGAGCGATTCTCCGTGTTACGATGTGCACTACCGACGCCTAAGCATAAGCTGCATATTGTTTGGATGGTGGTAGGGGCTTTTGCTCTAATGACCTGCTTTATTCTTTACTCGTCACAAAATTACATAGCGGGTTTGGTATTTTTGGTGCTCACATACTTGAGCTATTGGTTGACGTCTTTATTTATCAGTAATAAACACTATTTTGTCTATCACTCACCCTGTAACCAAATTAAGGTTGAGGAAAATAGTTTGCTGCTACCTGCGTTACTGTTTACAGATAAACAAGCACGAGAGGTAAAAAAGGATGAAGTTAACAATATTAAGGTACACTGGAATACGTTTACAGTCAGCGATTTAGATAGGTTAACCTCTTCGACTCGTCGTAACCATATTGTTGATTTGGTCTTTGATACTGAGTATGGTGCGACGGTTTCACTCTCTGGCATGAGCGTAGAAGCCGAGCCACTCTTACTTGCGTTAACGCATTGGCAATATCCTTTGTCTATTGAACGAACGGATAAAGCGGTGTTCCCAATGGTGAGGCACTTTCAATATGGTATTCTAGTATTTATTATCGGTATTATTGTCTGGGCAATGACCACATTTGTGATATAACACACCTGACAAAAGCGGCGATTCTACCAGAATATCGGTATGCTAGTGGCAATAGTATTTTTAATCTATCGCTATCCAGAAATTATTGAACAACCCGTTTTATACCAGTTGTATTAAGTAAATGATCTATCTTGAAGCGGGGAAATAGCTTTAGTAGCAAGGCAAAAATTTTGCTATTTAGTTGTTCTAAATGAGAA
>NZ_JAKRFW010000090.1:0-8702 GCF_022347905.1 Pseudoalteromonas sp. Of11M-6
GACCCACCTGACCCCATGCCGAACTCAGAAGTGAAACAAAACAGCGTCGATGATAGTGTGGATTACCCATGTGAAAGTAGAACATCGCCAGGGCCAAATTTAATATAAAAATAAGAACTAAAAAACAGTATTTTCCTGATGACCATAGCGTTTTGGAACCACCTGACCCCATGCCGAACTCAGAAGTGAAACAAAACAGCGTCGATGATAGTGTGGATTACCCATGTGAAAGTAGAACATCGTCAGGGCCCAATTAAAGAAACCCATTACATTAATGTAATGGGTTTTTTGCATTTTTAGTTCAATACATCGCGAGATAAACTCGCTCCAACCTCTGCATAAGCACAGTGCGACGTGGTAGGCGGTTTACCCGCCGATTTGTATGCATACACATCCAAGTCGAAAACGCTGAAGGCTTTCCCAATCTACAAAGTGATCACCTTCTCGAGATAAACTCGCTCTCACTACAGCATAAGCAAAGTGCAATATGGTAGGGGGGGTTATCCACCGATTTGTATATCTATACGTCTAGAATATGCTACTTTCCTTTAGGTACCTAAAGAAGGAGAATTAGCAAATCAAAGTGGCAGTGAAATTGTAAATTTACAACCTCGGTTTAGCTTGCTTGATACGCTAATATTTCCTTTTAATAATTTAACGAGCTCGTTTGTGATCGCAAGGCCTAGCCCTGCATTGTGTTTGCGTTTACTTAGGCTATTTTTGGCCTGAAAGCTAGCGTCGAATATATAGGGAAGATCAGCGGCGCTTATCCCAATGCCAGTATCATTAACACTCACTAAAGCAATATCTTGTTGCTGCTGTAATGTGAGCTGTATTTCGCCACCAGCATCAGTGTGTCTGATAGCGTTATCGATGAGGTTTGATAAAATCCTGTCTAATTTCCCGATATCACTGTATACACTAACTTCGCTTGCTTTCGGGCTTATTGAGATGGTTATTCCGCGCTGTTTAGCTTGCAATGTAAATTTAGCCGCAACGTCATACATAAGTTCAAGTAGATTAAAGGGCTCAATATTAAGTTTGGTATGTCCTGCTTCTAGGTGGGCGAGTTCAAAAATTTGCGCGATAAGATGATTGAGTTGATTTATATTTTTACTGGCAATTTCGATGTGCGAAACGATATTTTTGTCACTTGTTTGTTTTTCTATCAGTTCAATGTAACCTTTAAGCGAGGCAAGTGGTGTGCGGAGATCGTGGCTTAGCTGTGAAAGTAGTTCTTTACGTTGTTCATCTTTGAGGTTAAGTGTAGTTAATTGCTGCTGAATTTTATCCAGCATAGCATTGACGCTGCGACCCAGCTGATGGATCTCGTCATGTTCTTCGGGCCAATTTATTTGGGCATCACGACTAATATTAAAATGGTTTTGGCTGACTTGATCTATATATTGAGTCAATCTGGACACGGGCTTGGTGATTTTATTAAGCAGTAGCAGGACGACAACCAGCAAAAAGAACAAAGTGCCTAATAACCAACTTACTCCAAGCATCACCTTGTCTGAATTTTTTAGTTGCTCAATAATGCTATCGTATTTTGACGAGCCGATGATGATATATAGGTAACCCTGTAAAATATCTTGATTAAATACAGGGGCCACAGAGAAAATTTTACTGCCGTTAACGCTTCTCGGATCATCTCCAAATACAGGTAGTTGGCTATTGCTCTTTAGGAGTTTTTTTAACGGGGTAACATCAATTTGCTGACGTTTAACCTCTCCAGGGGCGGCAGAGTAAGTTAATAACTTACCTTCAGGGGAGACGAAGTAAAACTCGAATGAGGGGCCTAAGATCATCAAGGTGTGAAATAGATTACTCAAACCGTCATAGTCGTACACTCCCTCTTTTATTAGGGGATTATCGTCAACAAGATGGGTCGCAAGTGCGAGGTGTAATTGTTGTTCTGCTTGAGACTTAGAGACTTGAGATAGCGCTTGGGTCCACCAAACAAAAATCGCTGCAATGACAACGAAAGTGACAAATAAGATCAGTGCGAGTTTTTTGTAGAGTGAGAGCTTCATACGCTTTGCCCGCAAAGAGAGGCTGAATTTAATTTGTAACCAACACCCCATACTGTTTCTATCACCGTATTATTTGAAATAGCTTCAAGCTTTGCCCTCAGACGATTAATATGGGAGTTAACGGTATGCTCGTATCCTGAGTGTTGGTAGCCCCATACTGATTCTAATAACTGGGTTCGAGAAAACACGTGATTTGGGTGTTTAGCAAAAAACTGCAGCAGCTCAAATTCGGTTGCAGTAAGGTCTAATCTAACATTAGCCAACGAAATTTCATGACAACAGGCATCGATAACTAAGTTTCCAACTGCAATTTTATCGCGTGGGAAGTCCGCATTTTCAGTCTGCATTGATTGCTTAAGTTGCCTGACATGACGTAGCTGCGCTTTCACCCTTGCTTGCAACTCTCTCGTATTAAAAGGCTTGCATATATAGTCGTCCGCACCAACTTCAAGTCCAATGATCCTATCGATATCGCTACTTTTTGAGGTGACGATGATGACACTACTCATAGGGTAAAGCGCCTTAAGCTCTCGACAAAGGGTTAGTCCATCCATATTAGGTAGCATTAAATCCAGTAAAATCACGGCAAAATCGTTCGCTTTAGCAGCCGATAATACTTGGCTGCCGTCGGCAACATGCGTTACCTCTAAAGCTAACTCCTCTAAATGCACTTGGAGCAATCTCGCTATGTCTAAGTCATCTTCAACTAGCAACACGGTTTCTAACATAAATAGCCCTTTATGAAAGCGCAAACGCCTATGGCAGACGTTTGCGCATAGGCTATTTAATTCTCTCGATAGTGACTGCAAGCAGCGGGTTATCAAATTTATGGATACTAGTGAGCGTTGAACTTTGGAGTCCATCATCACTACCAACTACACCACTGTGCATCGTCACCATGTTGTGATTATCGTTGCGCTCTGCGTTAAAGCCCTCACCGCTGTCTGCTGGGCCTGGTATGGTTCCCGCGGCTTCACTATTCAGCTCAGTGCCAGCATCGTAGGCAAGTGTTCGATACATTTGCACCTCACCTACGGGCAACGCAGAGACGTCTATAGCATTTAGACCGGAGAATCCATCATTGGTATTCACCATCATGGTTAATAGCGATAATTTAAGCTCAGAAAGGTCTGTAGTTTTGATGGAAAGGTTGGTTGTCGCACCGGGGCCTAAAGGTCCATCCGTTGAGACGGATGCTTGTGTCATCTCGTCGGCTATAATATCGCTGTTATTTCCGCCCTCTGCAAGTTGCTCTAATGCTTCACTTGCTGGCATGCCGACAGTAAAGTAATGACCAGATTGATGAAGCAGCGCTGCAATTGATGACATAGGCTGTGCGTGTGTAAGGTTCGTGATAGTGATGGCAAACTCATACTCAACTGGCTCTGGCTCAACCGGAGGCTCTGGCATCACCATATTATTGTCATTGTCTCCACATGCACTGAGTAGGAGCGCAGACATGGCAATTAATGCTAATTTCGCTTTCATAGCTCCCCCTTATTTTACGGTTATTGTTACTTTTGCCACAGGATTTAACCAACGGTGCACGGTGTTATGCAGATCGCTATTACCGCCGACTTGCTCGTTGTCACCTACGTTGCCTCTGTGAATATGGACCATGGTGTTTTCTTCACTTGCTGTGACGCCAGCTCCTTGAGTGCCAGGAGCCGCACCTGGCGATGCTGGGATCCCTAAAATACCGGGTGCACCAGAGCCTTCGACAACTAATTCATTATTCGCTTCAGTACCCGCATCATAGGCATTAAGGTAAACTTCATAGGTGCCGGCAGCGCTTGGAATAGGCCACGCATTTAATCCTACAAATCCATCATTGGTAGGAAGTAGCATTGCCACAATTGAAAGATGCGTATTTCCTTCACTCGTTGATATCATCGCCATTGTAGAGCCTGCGGGTGCAAGTAGCCCCTCAGCTGGGTTGGCGACCATATTGGCGTTTGAGCTTTCGAGGATTTGTCCTAAAGCTGAAATGTCACCGCCTTCGGCCATGGCTTGCAATGCTTCAGAAGCTTGCTCGCCGAGTTTAAAAAGAGCGGTATCTTGATTATGAGCAGCCACCAGTAAAGGCGTATAGTAAATACCGTGAGTGAGGTTAGTGATTTTTACTTCAAGGTCTTGTGCCAGCGCAGCGCTTGATAAACACGTTGCGACTAATGTTGTCAGGATTTTTGCTTTCATGATGTACTCTTCTTATTAGGATTAACAGTCTCCTTATCATGGCCGCAAGATATTGAGATAGGCTCACGGAGTTATCACGTTTTTATCACAAAAGCGTAGAATACTTATCACAGGGCTCAGAGCAGCGGAGCTTAGGGTAACTTGAAGTACGCCGGAACGGTTCTAGTCGGTCGAGAACTATCAATTCGTTCTGCAAGGTAGGGATAATGAGGAGTAAAAAACTCCTCGTTACTAGAGAGGTGGGTTAGGGCTTATCGAAATAACTAAGGTTGACGCCAAGCACACTATTGGCATCAGCAAGCGTGACTTTGTCTTTAGTGTTTGGCGAAAAGTTAGGGTCGATATATTCCATAATCATTTCATTAGCAATTTTCCGGTAGGCGATTTGTATTGCTTCTGACGAGCTACAGCCTTGGTCTGTTTCAAAGACCTCGCTTAGTGGCGCTAAACCAAACCCTTTTTGTAGCGCTAAATCTGTCGAACGTAACGCGCCTTCTACCCAGCCCTGATAATCAGAGTAAGCTTCACCGCAGGTAAATAGATTTGGCAACGGCTCCACTAAATCTTCGATGACGTCTTTATCATTTGCACCAATTGCCCATTGATGTACACCAAAACCAAATTGAAGATTTTCAGGGACATTGAAATTCACATTCCCTTCCCAAATTCGAGCGCTAGTGAGGGTGGGCTGTGGAACATAATGTGTATTAAAAATGTCTTTAAAGAATTGTGTCGCTTGTCGTACAACCGCTTCAGAGGCTGGAAAAATATCACTGGGAATAGATTCAACGAGTTCCGACTCACGAGGGTGATGATAAAGCTCACCTTTGTTTTGCAGTGCACTCCAAAAATTAATATTTAGATAATCACAGTAAATAGTCAATGCGGCTGGGCGACTGTATTTAGCTGCTTCTATCCCTTCGAGTTTGTGTTGGGTTTCAGAGTTAGGGTCGGCATGACGCTCGTTATACATAAGCGCGGCTGCGAGTTCATCATCTAAAGCATAAAAGGGATAAACAGAACCTGTTGGTAAATCGGCAAAGTTAGGTCCAAAGCTGACAGCTGGGCGGCCTGTCATGCCGGTTCCCCACCATGCAGTGTCGTAATATAAATTAATCTTCAGGAGCGGTTGGTTGCTTGTGCTTTGCAATGTATCCCATAACGCATCGCGCCGCTGCTTTGGTAGCTGTTTGAATACATCTGACGCTATGAACAACTTTTCAAGCGCGAGCCTTGGCAGCCCTAAAATAAGCTTTTCAGCTTTAAATTTTCCTTCGCTTATCTGTCCGTCTTGCTCAGTTTTGGTGTACTTAAGTACATAAAGATTGTCTGCTTTATCAAAGGCGATGCTATCGATGCTCGTTTGCAGGTAAATCTTCTCTTTACCTATTTTATCCACCAGCGCGTTTGGCAGGGTGCTAAAGCCGTCTTTAAAGGTTCTAAATTCGACATCTGCAGGAAAGTCTTCCAAAAGCTGATAGGCAACCCCCGCATTCATTTTCGATAAGAAGGTGCCATTAAAGCCCAAAACACGATACAGCATGGTGATACATTCTTGGCTATAACCCATATCAGTGAGTAAATCCCACAAAGACCAATTATATAGCGGTTCACCTTGCCATTGACATTGCAGACGGAAATCCTGCCAAAACTCTGGACCGCGAACCTCTGGCCTTGAATCGAACTGTGGATTCACTTGCAAGATACGATTAAAAACAACATTAATAATGTCTTTGGGATTAACACCTTGTTCGTTTGGGTCGAGGTTATAAAGTGCCGACCAAATATGATAGTCGTCTTGTTCAGCATCGTTTACCGAAAAGCTGGTACCGCGAAAGTAGAGCCGGTTATTGCCGCCGCTATTCATGGGGAACGGGACTATCTGATCTTCTAGGCCTAACTTTAGAAAGAGGGCCATTAGGTCATCCATACCCTCAAATAGAAACCGCATACCACCTTGTTCTTCTTTGACTGTAATGGTGCTGTCAGGCTTTGCTCCTGCGCGGTTATCTCTGAAATGGATAAGATCTGAGTCCAATCTTCCACCTGTGCGGTTGCTGCGCTCAAAAATGGCGAAGTCATCAACGTCTGTTTCGCACTGTAATCGCCAAGCGCTATACAAACCAGACATGCCAGCCCCTATCACTGCGACTTTGACCGCTTCTGGAATGGGTTTTTGACTAATGTCTGTACCTATTTTGTAGTGAGTCATGTGAGTTCCTTAGTCGACGATGTCTCACACTTTTGAGGCTGACTGCTTTTATACCAATTGGTATTACTTCCTAGCTCGCTAAGTGATCTATAACGTATCTATGCACTCCAACCTGTTGAGTGCACTTCCCAAAAATTTGTTGCAACAAGCCAAGTATTGTTTTCTCAACTTGATGCAAAACCCAGTTACTACTTTAGTACACTGGTTAAGTTTGTGTTAATTTTTGCGGCGGGTTTTGCCAAGTGTTTGTCTAAAAAGCACGAATGGCATGAATTTAATAAGCTTTTATTCTCGGCTGAACACTAATTTGAGAGATGGAACACATTTGTTCCATACCGACTAAGTTATTTAATGTTCAATGAGTTTAGCCAACAATGATATGGGGTAAGAAACGGCTAAGATATTGGATGATCAGGCTTTTATCTTCACGGACACCAATTCCAACTGCTTTATCACCGACAATCCATGAGCCGATGAGCGTATTGAAGCCTGCAAATTTGGGTAAAGGTGAGTAAGCTTGATAGATATAACCTTCTTCGCCATATCCACCTGCAGACTGTGCAAGCAGCTGTTGATCTTTTCGGATCTCAATATTCGCGCCTTCGCGAGAAAATAGCGGCTTCTTCACATAGCCGGACTCGCTGCTTGCAATTTTATGCTTGTCCTGTTCAAAGTATGCCGGTAACAGATTTGGGTGATTGGGAAAGATTTGCCATAGCAAAGGTAAGATTGCTTTATTAGATAAAATCGCTTTCCAAACAGGCTCTAGCCATTGCACTTTTGCTTCCGATAATTGTTCGCTATATTCATCTTGAAACATAAATTCCCATGGGTATAGCTTAAACATCCATTGGATTTTTGAATCATCAAGGTCGACAAAATGTTGGTTATCAAATCCGATATCTTCGATAAAAACTTGTTTCGTTTTGAGTCCAGCTTCCATCGCGCAACTGCGCATATATTGAATGGTGCCCAAGTAGTCAAAGCTTTCTTTGCAGCAAGAAAAGTGTAGGGGAGCACCACGGTAGCATTTATGCAGTTGATAAAAGCGCTCTATCAGCGCTTCTTGAAGGTCATTTAATTGATCCGCATTACGTGGTAACTTACCGGCTTTTACCTGTTCTTCAAGCCACTATCAGTAATCCGTTTCGAATAAGCTGGTGGGCGTGTCGAAATTGGCCTCCAGCAGCTTGGCTGGTGACTTTCCATCGTAACTAAAATCAAAGCGACCATAGAGCGCTTGGTCTCGATGACGCCATGAGCGAGTCACTAATTCCCATTGAGACTCAGGATTAGCAAACGGTTGCAGAAGAGACTCGTCATTACACACTAAATCGACAAGGTGTAAGCGCATTTGGTGGAGTTCGTCACTTGGATCTTCCAAGTCTTGCTCAATTTGCTTTAACGTAAATTGATAATATGCACTTTCGTCTCAATACTTTTCACCATACATAGTATGAAACTCAAAGCCGTGGGCTTTTGCTTGTTTACGCCAGTGTGGGTGTTCATCAACAGAAATTCTTAACATAAGTGTAAAATCGATCCGTCTAATATCAATTAGCTTAATTAAGCGAATTGGTATTAATCATCATCGTAGGTGAGCTGCTCTAGCTCGCGATGAAGTATATCATCATCTCCCAGGTTAAGTTCAATAAGGCGCTTTAAATGCGTCACACTATCGAGATCGATTTGGCGGCAATGTACACCTAGATGACCTTCTTCAACGTGACGAACCTCTACCTCCATTGTAATTTGAATATCACTACCAGGTAGATAAAAGTTTAAACTTGCAGGGTCGTTTTTAAGTGGCACATAGCCATCGGGCAGGGTGAGTAACGCGCCATTGAGCGACAAATCCAAGATTTCGCAGCTAAAATCACCGCTTGAGGCCATAAACTGTGCCTCGTTTGAAAAAATAACTCTGGAAAAACGTCGACGTTCTTTCATTACTGATCCTAATAGTCCGTATAGGTAAAGAATAGCTTATATCATTGTGCTCGCTACTAACAATGACAATAAATTACGCCGCTTGGATGGGATTGCTACTGCAATTTGATTTGCGACTTGCCTCCACAGTGCGGCATGAATAAAGCTAAGCAAGTATTAAAAAATAAAAAAGGCTCCTAACGAGGAGCCTTAGATTATCTATCGTCGATAGACTAGGGCCTGTTGACCTTTGCTGTTTGATTTTTGTTCTTCTGAGTGTGTTTTGGTCGCGACGCTCGACTTGCCGCCTAGTAATCTAGGCAAAAGTTGAG